>CAITCX010000187.1 GCA_903890885.1 uncultured Dehalococcoidia bacterium | reverse complement strand
GGCTGGTTTGTGGTAAATTGACCCCAACGATATGCATTGGCACACATTAAAGAATATTTCCGGCGTCACGGAAAAATCCCTGGTATTTGTTAATAACCGCCGGAAAGGGCAGTCAATAGCTACCGTACACCAGACACGGAAAATGCTGGAATAAGTCCTGTTCTTCACCCTGGATTTATTTTTCGTTGGGATGAAAAGTTGAAATGTACAAACATATCTGTAAAGCCTTATAATTAACGATATGGAGGAGCGGAGGTACAATAAGTGTCTACCATGAAAACTAACCGGATCAGAGTTTATTTAGAAGCAGAAAGGAAGCGTATTGGAGAAGAGCTGGCCATTTCAAAAAGCTCGCAGTCATTGGATGATCGTCGTGAGGGCAGCCCCTTTGGCAAGCGCGAAGAAGAGGCCACAGAGTCGATGGAGCTGGAAAAACGGCTGGCTCTGGAGAACCGCCTGCAATTGATGCTAGACGAGCTCGAGAAAGCCCTTCTGAAGCTGGGAAACGGGACCTACGGTCTCTGCGATTTGTGCAACACCAGGATAGATCCTGCGCGCATGGAAGCGCTGCCCCAGGCAATTTTATGCCTGAGTTGCCGGCAAAAGATGAAGAATGCCAAAGCCAACACTTTATAGTCTCAAATGGAACATCATCTTTTTAACGGTAGCAGCTTTAGTGGTTGTCCTGGACCAATGGAGTAAAGGGTGGCTGCAAAGCCAGATGATTCCTGGGCAGTCAATACCAGAAATTGGTTTTTTCCGCCTGACGTATGCACAAAACACCGGGGCGGTTTTCAGTATTTTTTACGGAAGAACGGCTATTTTAACCTATGTTTCCCTGGTTGGGGCGCTGCTGATAATGCTCTATAACTTTGTTTTTGCGCGCAGTTTTCCGACTCTACAGACCGGATGGAACAAAGTTGCCCTGGGATTCATCCTGGGTGGAACGGTGGGCAACCTGATCGACCGCTTCAGCCTCCACTATGTGCGAGATTTTATTGATGTAGGTCCGTGGCCGATTTTTAATGCGGCCGATTCTTTCATCGTGATCGGAGTGATCATGTTTGGCATCACGATACTGTCATCCTTCCGCAAAACTGAGTCTGAAAAGCTAACCTGATCCTGGACCCTCATATTTATCGTCAATGAAGAAAGAAAAGACCTTAAATTTTAAAGTTCAAACCGATGGAACGCGCCTGGACAGGTACGTAGCGGAAGTTTGCCCTGAGATTTCACGCACCCGTGTACAAAAGTGGATCGAGGACGGCTATATCACCGTCAATGGACAAAGCGCCAAATCAGGGTTGAAACTGGAAAAGGACCAGCTGATAGAGGTGGTTATTCCGCCGCCTGCCGTCAGTTCTCTGTCCCCTGAAGACATTCCCCTGAAGATTATTTTTGAAGATAAAGATCTCCTGGTGGTGGATAAACCGGCGGGCATGATCGTGCACCCTGCGCCGGGAAATTATGCACATACCCTGGTAAACGCTGTGTTAGCGCATGTACCCGATCTGGAATCTGAGGAATCAGAGAGGCCGGGCATTGTGCACCGCCTGGATAAAGACACTTCGGGCTTGATCATCGTGGCTAAAAATCCTGTTGCGCATATGAATCTGGCCGACCAGTTTAAAAATCGGCAGGTGATCAAGGTCTATATTACGCTGGTAAAAGGTCATTTGACTCCAGAAACAGGATCGATTGTAGCCGATATCGGGCGCGATCCACGTCACCGCCAGCGCATGGCCGTGGTGAAGAGCGGGCGACCGTCCAGCACAGTTTACAAAGTTATCGAGTATATCGGAGAGTATACTTTGCTGGAGATCAGACCCAAAACCGGGCGCACCCATCAAATAAGGGTTCACCTGGCTGCCATCGGGTTCCCCGTGGCAGGCGATGTCACTTACGGCGGTTCTACCGAGTTGCTCTCCCGCCAGTTTCTGCATGCCGCACAGCTGGAATTTACTCTTCCCTCAGGCGATGAACCCCGTCATTTTGAGTCACCACTCCCCCCCGACCTGATCCAGGCCCTCAATAAGATAAGCGGGAAGATAGAAAAGCTATAGTAAACAATAGATAAACCCGGTTTTATTATATCCGCCCCTGGAAAACCACAAGCTAATCACGAAACTTCAACATACGAAACTCGGCCAATTGTCCCAGGTTTATCACAAGGGAAGCAAATTCCGGACGATGAGTTCGGCAGGGTAAACTTGTGTCTGAGTTAAAACTTCAGCGAGAAAAGCAGGGTAATCAGAAGTTTTCAGGAAGTGTGGTCAGGGGTGTGCATATCTACCGATAGACTTTTCAAGATGGAGAGAATTCCCACTACTGCTCTCTGTACGTCCACCGGTTCCTGGGAAAGGAAGCGTGCGACAGAGGGATCAAGATGGTATTGGGGATAGGCTTCTGCAGTAAGAGTTTTGGCCGTTAAATAACCGGCCAGGGAAAAAAGCTCCGCTTCGCCGAAACCCAGAGGTCTGGCTAGTTTCTGCAGGATGTCTGCAGAGGGAAAACGCTCACCGTTTTCTATGCGGCCCAGGTATGAAGGCGAGACGCCCGAGGCTGCGGAAAGCTCGTACAGAGTCAGACTGGCGGACTGTCTCTGCTGCTTGAGTATACTGCCAAGGTTATTTCTGGGATTATTCATAATAGTCATAAGAGTTATCCGGTCATTTAGAATTATTGGTTTTTATCTGCCGCTGGCTAAAATAACAATAGCGTTGAATCTATTTTAGGATTTTGCGCAGGCTGATCCAACCGCCGTAAGACCAATTTCTATTAGGCAAATGCATACACTTGGCATTAGTTAGAATATTGACACGTGCGGACCCGGATGGATGGGTTTGATAGTAAAAGCATACTCAACCTGCGTGCCTGCACGGTTGCCGGGGGATGGGAGTGATCGTAAGATGAAATCAGGTGTGTTTTTAACATGATCAAAAAATACAATGTGATAATCGTGGGAAGCGGACCTGCCGGAATCTTCGCCGCGCTGGAAATTGCTCAATCGTCTGGATTGAGCGTTCTTATGGTTGAAAAAGGCCAAGACCTGAGCCAGCGGGCCTGTCCTTCGAGGGTTAGCGGCACGCCCTGTCACGAGTGTTCCTCCTGCAGTCTGGTGAGCGGGTGGGGTGGGGCCGGGGCTTTTAGCGACGGCAAGTTGACTTTGACTCCTGATGTAGGCGGCTGGCTGAAGGACATAATCGGGCAAGCCCCAACGGAAACCCTGCTTAACTATGTGGACGGGGTTTATCGGCAATACGGAGCGCCTGACAAAATCTACGGGCAAGATGAGTCTGTTCAGAAATGGCGCGATAAGGCCATCCTCTCCGATTTAAAACTGGTGCCTCTACCATTGCGGCACCTGGGCACCGAGAACTGCTTTTCTATCTTGAAAGCCATGCGGAAGCACCTGGAACCCTATCTGGATATCAGACTTAAAACGTTTGCGGTGAAAATTCTGGCAGAAAACCGCCAGGTTAAAGGCATAGAGACGCAAGAAGGGGAGAGATACGCCTGTGATTACCTGATACTGGCTCCCGGCCGGGAAGGCTCAGAATGGTTGTCTCAAGAAGCCCGCCGTTTGAATCTAAGTGTGCGCAATAATCCGGTAGACCTGGGGGTCAGGGTGGAAGTGCCACGCGCCGTGATGGACCCGCTGACCAATGACCTTTATGAAGCTAAACTGGAGTACAATTCCAAGAGCTTTGACGACCGGCTGCGTACTTTCTGCATGTGCCCGGGTGGAGAGGTCACCATGGAGAACACGGGAGGCAACGAACCTATCGTAACCGCCAACGGGCACAGCTATGCCGGGCGCCAGACGGAAAATACCAATTTTTCCATTCTGGTTACCACGGATTTTTCTGAGCCTTTTAACGAACCTATTGCCTACGGAAGATATATCTCGCGTTTGGCTAACTTTTTAAGCGGTGGAGTAATGGTACAGAGGCTGGGCGACCTGGTAACCGGGCACCGTACTAACAATGTACGCCTGGCCAAGGGATTGGTCAAACCCACTTTGAAAAGCGCTACACCCGGCGACCTCAGCCTGGTTTTACCCTATCGACACATGATGGGAATCATCGAGATGCTAAGCGCGATGAACCGATTAATGCCGGGAATAAGCTCCAGTCATACTTTGCTCTATGGGGTGGAAGTAAAATTCTACTCGCTGCGCCTGCAGATGAATGAGGTGCTGGAAACTGAGATTCACAATATGTTCGGGGTAGGGGACGGAGCGGGAGTGAGCCGGGGTTTGAGTTTGGCCTCCGCTTCAGGAGTAGTGGCAGCCAGAGAAGTTCTGCAGCGAGCCGGTTTTAACCACGGCAATGGCAGCGGTAATAAAAAGAAAGGGACATCGAACTCCTGATAAAGGTTATCCTTTTCTCTTCAAGACAGTGCGGACAGCTTCAGCGATGGCTTCAGACGTAAGTCCGTAGCGCTCCATTAATTCAGCAGGTTTGCCGGACATGGCATAGCCTTTCATTGAAACGAATTCCATCGGTACCGGTTGGTTGGCGGTAACAACGCGAGCCACGATGCTGCCCAGGCCGCCGTTTGCCAGATGCTCTTCGACGGTCACAATGGCCCTGGTTTCATCCGCTGCTTTGAGGATAGCCGCTTGATCAATGGGCTGCATTGAAGACATATTCAGTACACGGCACTCGAGGCCTTCTTTTTGCAAAACGGCAGCCGCATCCAGAGCAGCCTTAACCATAGTGCCGATGGCCATGATGGTGGCATTTTTGCCTTCTCTCAGGCAGGAGGCCCGGCCGATTTCAAATTTATAATCTTCAGTATAAATGACCGGTACCTTGGGGCGGCCCAGCCTGATGTAGAAAGGGCCGAAGGTTTCTGCCGCCGCTTTGAGGGCTTTGACTGTCTCAACAGCGTCCGCCGGCACAACCACGGTGACTCCGGGCAAAGCGCAGGCCAGCGCCATGTCCTCAATAGCCTGATGAGATATCCCGTCTTCACCCACGCTGATACCGGAATGGGTGGTGACCATCTTGACGTTCAAACCGGGTTGGGCGATAGACATGCGTACCTGATCGAAGCAGCGCCCGGGCAGAAAGACGGCGAAAGTGCTGGCAAAGGGAATCTTGCCGGATGAAGCCAGTCCGGCAGCAATCGAAATCATATTCTGTTCGGCAATGCCGCAATCAAAAAAACGCTCAGGAAAGGCCTTGCTGAAGTGCTGTGTCTGAGTGGATTTAGCCAGGTCGGCATCCAGGACGACGATATCAGGATTACTTTTGCCTAATTCAACCAGGGCCTGACCGTAGGCATCACGGGTAGAAATTTCCTGAGCCAATTCTTTACTCCAGTTCTTTTAATGCTATTTTGAGTTCTTCCGCGTTAGGGACCTTGCCGTGAAATTCCGGGTTGTTTTCCATGAAGCTGACGCCTTTACCTTTTACAGTGCGGGCGATGATAACGGAAGGCTGCCCGGTAACTTTTTGAGCCTTTTTGAGGGCTTCAATCACCTGTACGACATCGTGGCCGTCTACTTCAATGGCGTTCCAGCCGAAGCTTTGCCACTTTTGCTCCAGAGGTTCGATGCCCATTATATCTTTGTTCCAGCCGTCCAGTTGGATGCCGTTGTGGTCGATAATGGCTGTCAATTTATCCAGTTTGAAATGAGCTGCAGCCATGGCGGCTTCCCAGACCTGGCCTTCATCGCATTCACCATCGCCCAGCAGGACGTAGGTGCGGTAGTCTTTTTTATTGAGGCGGGCGGCCAGAGAGACACCGATACCGAACGAAAGTCCCTGACCAAGCGCGCCGCCTGACATTTCCACGCCGGGGGTCAGACCGCATTCAGGATGTCCCTGCAAGCGGCTGTCAATTTTTCTGATTGTACAGAGTTCTGCCTCAGGTAGATAACCACTGGCGGCCAGGGCGGCATACAATACAGGCGCGGCATGGCCTTTGCTGAGGATAAACCTGTCTCTGTCTGCCCAATGTGGATCGGCAGGATTATGCTTGAGAACATTGAAATAAAGGGCGGTTAATATTTCAACCGCGGATAGTGAGCCGCCCGGATGACCGCTGCCGGCTGTGCCGATCATGGTGATAATATCGCGGCGAATCTTTTTAGCCAGACCAGGCAGTTCTGCGACAGAGTAATTTTTGGGAAGTTGGGGGGATGCAAAGAGGCCGGATGCCGGAAGACCGTTCGCGGCCTTATGATTCATTCTTTGGGTCACCTTGGCTACCTCTTATATATTATTTGGGGGGTCTTGACAAACCCTAGCCATTATATAATAGTTAGATTGTTTTAGTCCAGAAAACGGTGGTCGTTGCCGCTGCAAGCAATTCTTTGCAACGGTCAACGACAATGGTATTATAATTCCAGACATTTATCTCAAATTGAAGGAGGATTACAGATGAAAAAATTGATTAGCCTGGCTGTCCTGGGGTTGGTTTTAACCAGTCTGCTGTTAACCGCCTGCAGTTCTTCCAGCGGTACGGCTTCTGCCAAGATCACCGTTGCAACGGATGCCACCTGGCGGCCTTTTGAATATAAAGATGATAAGACTCAGCAGATTATTGGGTTTGAAATCGATTTGATTAAAGCCATCGCGGCCAAAGAGAATCTCAATATAGAAATTAAAAATGTTCCCTGGGACCCGCTATTAGCCGGAATGGCCCAGGGCACTTATGACTGCGCTATTTCCTCCATTACCATTACTGCAGATCGCAAGAAAGAAATGGATTTCACCGATTCTTATTGGACAGCCGGACAACAGGTGGTCGTGCAAAAGGCCAACACCAGCATTACCGGAAATAAAACCCTGAGCGGCAACATCGGTGTTCAGTTAGGCACTACCGGGGATCTGGAAGTTCAGAAAGTCAAAGGGGCCGTCAGCAAGCCGTACGACACTATCGACCTGGCCTTTCTGGATCTTATGAACGGGCAGATCAGCGCAGTGGTTTGTGACAACCCGGTCTCCATGTTCTATGTCAACCAATATCCCGATAAGCTGAAGGCCGTAGGCAGCGCATTCACGTCAGAAGGATATGGAATCGCAGTGGCTAAAGGAAAAACAGATTTGCTCAAAAACCTGAATAACGGTATTAAAGCCTGCAAGGATGACGGAACCATGGATAAATTGGCCGTTCAATGGAAAGTTAAATAGGTAGATAGATTTGCCTGAAAAAGGACCAATAAGGAATTTTGGCAGGATTATTTCCGGGAGGACTGCGAGGGTTAAAGACGCCAACCAGACTGCGGAAGATAGTGAGCTGAAACTCATACCAGGAAATGAAATATCTTCCAAGCTTGATGCCTGGTGGTGGCTGGTGGCAGTTGTAGCCCTGATAATCATCGGTCTGATGGTTTTCAAACCGGACCCTTATTGGAACATCATGCTCTTCGTCCGCAACGGCCTGTTGATAACCATAGTTTTAACGCTGGTTTCCTTTATCATTATTTTGATGGTAGGAATGATCGGAGGACTTGGCAGAATTGCCAAAAATCCGGTCATTCATTTTATAGCGACTGTATATGTAGAAATACTCCGGGGTATACCTCTTTTAGTACAGCTCATCTGGTGGTACTTTGCGGCTCCGGTGGTGATTCAGTCTTTTGGACGGGCGATCAATTTTGAGCCTCTGGCACACTATCAATCAAACGCTTTATTATTGGCTGTGATGGGCCTCGTCTTCTGCTACGGAGCATATATGAGCGAGATATTCAGGGCCGGTATTCAAAGCATTCATAAAGGTCAGATTGAAGCCGCCCGCAGTCAGGGGATGACCTATATGCAGGCCATGCGCTATGTCATCCTGCCGCAAGCTTTTCGGGTGGTTCTGCCACCGGTGGGCAATGAATTCATCATGCTGATCAAAGATACTTCTCTGGTCAGTGTTGTAGCCGTAGCTGATCTTACACGCAGCGGTCGTGAGTTTATGGCAGCGCATTTTAACCCCATCGAAACCTGGACTATGATTGCGCTTCTCTACCTGGTGATGACCCTGTTCTTTACTCGTGTCATAGACTGGCTGGAAAAGAAAAGAGGTTATGAGAAGTAATGGGTGAAGAACCGATCATCAAGATTCAAGATGTGCACAAGTACTACGGCAGGGTGCACGCCCTGCGCGGGGTGACTTTGAATATTGATAGGGGCGAGGTTGTGGTGATCCTGGGACCTTCTGCTTCAGGCAAGTCCACTCTGCTCCGCTGTATCAACCACCTGGAGGTCTACAATACCGGAAAAATTGTTGTGGATAACATATTGCTCAAAAGCGCACAGAACATCAACGCCGTCCGGCGTGAGGTAGGGATGGTTTTTCAGCAGTTCAATTTGTTTCCTCATCTGACTGTTCTGGAAAACGTTACTTTGGCCCAGAGGGTGGTACGAAAACGGCAGCCGGCTGAAGCTAAAAAAATCGCTATGGACTTGTTGAAGAAAGTGGGCATCGAGCATAAGTTTGAGGTCTACCCTGCCCAGCTTTCCGGTGGACAGCAACAGCGCGTCGCTATCGCCCGCGCTTTGGCCATGAATCCCAAGATTATGCTTTTCGATGAACCCACCAGCGCTCTTGATCCCGAGATGATCAAGGAAGTGCTGGACGTGATGCTGGCACTGGCAAAAGAGGGTATGACCATGGTGGTGGTTTCGCATGAAATGGGCTTCGCCAGGGCGGCGGCCAGCCGGGCTATCTTCATGGACGAAGGCCAGATCATCGAGCAAGGTCCACCAGACCAGCTGTTCAGTTCACCCTCTCATGATCGCACCAGGCTCTTCCTCAGCAAAGTCCTCCAAATTTAAACCCTGCGCGTGGGGTTTTCCTGCAAGCACAAATATATCACATAAGAACCAGTATCTTGATTATTTTCTGGAAATATGTAATACTTTTTCAACTTCTTCGTATAAATAGTCAGGAGAGAAAAACCGGGAAGGGTCAAATTGCTGACAATACTGACTCTGGCGGGAATGGTCGAAAAAATAGGCAGCTCGGCTGCCGAGTCCTTTGCCGTCTTTTATGAACAATATTTACCGAAAGTCTACCGCTACATCAACTACCGGATTGCGGATGTTCAGACGGCAGAAGACCTGACTTCGGCGGTGTTTGAGAAAGCCCTGAGCAAGTTTAAAAGCTACGACAGGCGAAAAGCCGGGTTTTCAACCTGGATTTTCACCATCGCACGCAATACTGTTATCGATCATTTCCGCAGCAGTCGTCAGTCCCAGACCGTGGGGCTGGAAGCCGTGGCTGAGAATCCTTCCCCGCATATTTCACCCGAGGATGAGGCCGACCGCGCTGAGGAAATCCAGCTGTTGAATTTATGCGTGGCCCAGCTTTCTGACCCGGAGAAAGAGATTATCTCATTGAAATTCGGGGCGGAGATGACCAACCGGCAGATCTCAGCAGTTCTATCCCTTACGGAGTCCAATGTAGGCGTCATCCTTTATCGGGCGGTTCGCAAACTGAGGGACGGCTTCAGGGGGAGACAAAATGGGTAAGGTATACGAAGCAGAAAAAGTGTTTTCCGGGCAACTGGATCGGGCACTAGCAGGGCAGGCGGTGCAGATCGATGTGGATGCGCAAGACGATTTGCGCACTGCTCTCGAATTTTCCCGCAGAATGGTGGATTTGAGGCCTGACCCACGGTGGCAGTTCCAGACTGTCCTGAAGGTTAATTTGATACAGAAACTCAAAGAACAGGAAGCAAGCCAGCCGTCAGGCAGGCCCTGGTTCTTGAAAATCCTGCCGAGGGAACCAATATGGCAGATTGCGGCCGTACTGGCTGTTATGGTTGTGGTGGGGGGCGTGCTGTGGGGCACTGTCTTCCGTGCCGGAACCCCTGAAGTGGTCAATGCACCCACAAAGCCGCTGGCAACTACCGCGGCATCTCCAACTCAATTACCTGCGGCGACTGTTCCAAAATCGACTGCGGCTCCGCAGCCTCAAATCGCTGCAGCACCTGCTGCGACAGCCGCTCCGGCTCTACCTTTCACTTCCATCTATACCGCGCCTGCCAATCAGTACTTAGCAGCCGACGGCAGCAATGACAAAGCCGTATATCTAAGGGGAGAACCGGTTAGAATCAATGTCTCCTGGAAAAACCTGACCTCACAACAAATTTCGATCCAGGAGTTCCCACCTATCGTCAGTTTAATGGAAGCATCCGACGGGCAACCGGTCTATACTTTTTCAGCTGGCCAGACCGGCAGGACTATATCTCCGGGAGAAAACGCCATTTTCACCTTTATATGGGACCAGCGCAACAGTCAGGGCAATCTGGTTAGCCCAGGCCGCTATTATTTGGAACTGGAGGAAATGTATTATAACGGGCAGGCAGTTAAGATGAATCTCAGCCGGCCGGTCAGTTTTGAGATTTCCAAAACGTACTAGAAAGATTGTAATACTTTTCTCTTTTCCCCGTATATATTATCAAAGACAGCGAAAAAACTGTCGCTCTTAAAGGAGGACTTCAATGAAAAAGCTAACGTTATCAATTCTGGCAGTCATGCTGGCGGCCGTCGTGGTTTTCGGTGGTTGTTCTAGTGTGGCACCTTCGTTGACGACAACGGTGCCGCGGCCAGCAACGAGCATTGCTACAGCACCCACTGTTGCGCCCGTAGTCCCTGTCCCTACCACATTTTCTCACGTACCTGCTCCTTCTACAACCGTGGCGCGGCCATCCATGAGCATTCCCCCTCCTGCCACGATCGTTGTTCCTGGCCCAGTCCCTAACGTACCCGCAGCCCCTGGTTCAGCCCCTGCTTTTTCTGATAGCTCAAGAGGCGGAGGATCTGCCCAGGCTGGGGCAGCTATGCCTGCTCCACAAGGATTTGCGGGAGGTGCTGCGGCGGCTGCTCCCGGTAATACCATCGGCCTGGCGGCTGGTGGAGCCAAGGATATAAGCAATTTCCGGGAAAATATCGGCAACAACTATCTGCCTCTGCCTACCGATGTGACCTATGAGGGGCTTTTTTACGATTATTATTTTGATACCGGGGCCTCCAAACCTACCAACAAGCTTTACAGCCCTTCCTATAGTTTTGCTGTTACCCGCGACCCCCTTTCTCACCAGACTGAATACTATCTCTCAGTCGGTCTGAACTCCGGTCTGAAAGAGTCAGATTTTCAGAGAAAAGCTCTCAACCTGGTAATTGTGCTGGATACTTCCGGCTCTATGAATGAGCAATACAATAAATATTATTACGATCAAAACGGCAGGCAGGTGGATGCTTATTCTGAAGAGGGAATCAACCGTTCCTCTAAAATGCAAAGCGCCAACGAGTCAGTGGTCAGCATCCTTGACCAGTTGACCAGCAACGATCGTTTTGCCATAGTGACCTTTAATACTTCGGCCAGGGTGGAACAATCCATGGATTTCGTCAACCGCTCTGATATGTGGAAGGTTAAAGAAGATGTCCGCAACATCACTCCCGGCGGCAGTACTAACCTGGAGGCCGGTCTGGCAATGGCCTCCAAGCAAATCAGCAGGTTCTCCGGGGCAAACAGCTCTGAGTACGAAAACCGCATTATCGTCCTGACCGATGCCCAGCCTAATACAGGTGATTTCAGCAGCAGCGGTTTGGCCTCAACGGTGCAGGATGATGCCGACCAGCACATTTACACCACTTTTATCGGTATAGGTGTGGATTTTAATTCAGACCTGATAGAGCAGATTTCCAAGATCAGGGGAGCCAATTATTATTCCGTGCATTCCCCCAGCCAGTTCCGCCAAAGAGTAGAAGAGGAATTCGACTACATGGTGACGCCTCTGGTTTTCAATCTTTCGCTCAATTTCGAGTCTCGCGGATGGCGTGTCGAGAAGGTCTTCGGCAGTCCGGAAGCAGATGAATCAAGCGGCCGTTTGATGAAGATCAATACCCTCTTCGCCTCCAAGAGCCAGGGTGGAGAGACGCGCGGCGGTCTGGTTTTATTGAAATTGAAGAAAACCTCTTCAATTTCCAACTCGTCGATTTATCTAAGAACTTCATATGAAGACCGCAACGGGCGCACCGATGGCGATGAGCAGACGATTAACCTGGAAACCACCCAACCTGAGTACTTTGAAAATACCGGCATTCGGAAGGGCGTCTTGTTGAGCCGGTATGCCGCTCTGCTCAAGAACTGGATGATCGATGAACGGCAGCATGTTGCCTACCCCCGGCCCTGGGATCCCTGCATCAACGCAGACACCGGCATCAGCATCCCGATTGAAAACAACGGCCAGTGGGAAAGACAGTCGCTGCCGTTAAGGGTCAGCGGATTGTACGACCGAATCTTCAGTGACTTCGCGAGCTACTTTAATTCAGAAATGAGGGCTATAGGAGACAATGACTTGAAGCAGGAAATGAACATTTTGAATATGCTAAGCAAATAAAAAACAATTATTAAAAATCTACAAAACAGGCAGGGCAGTTATTACAACAACTGCCCTGCCTTGTTATGCTTAAGGTTCAACCACTCCCCGGGTTTGCTGGATGTATTCCAGTACGTCTGCGTCGCTGCGGAAAGCGCCAGGGCCGCAATAATCATGATGCAACATTTTAACTACGTTACGAATGGTGCGAGGCTTTGGTTGGGCCGCAGGAAAGCCCAGTGCCATCATATCATAGATGTTGAGGTATTTGGGGATGCCTAACAGTTCCTTAACCATGAAGCTGACATAGGGTGCCTGGACTGCCGAAAGCCACTGGGAGGCGAGTCCAAGGGTGGTGGCAGCCAGCTGCATATACAAGAAACTGCAGGTCAACCCGGCATTGAAGGTATTGTTCAAATACTCCGTTCCATATTGGTGTGAAGAGGGCATTAATTGAATGCTGCGGTGATCGCCCAGCAACAGGATAAAAACGGGCGCTACACTAAAATTGCCGCCTTCAGTCTCCATAGCATGTATGGAATCCGGCACTTTCAGCGTAGGATCTATAGCGGCATTCATCTTGTGTCCCAGCAGTAATTGCTCTTTACAATAGTCGCTGATTTGTTTTTTTAATTCAGGTTTTTTAATAACCACAAATTCCCAGGGTTGCTGGTTAAAACCCGAAGGTGCCCAATGTGCGACCTCAATGATTTTATCAATGTACTCGTTGGGGATCGGATCGGGTTTAAACCTGCGGATGCTGCGGCGGTTCTTGGCCAGTTCTAGTAAATCTTCGTATTTCATATAAACCCTCCATAATGACATTATATAATTGTTTAGCAGAGCGGAGTGCCGGTTATTAGTTCCTCGACAATTTTATATTGGGGTTTGCTGATTTTAACGGCGCACAAAAAGGGGTCTCCTTGCGGAGTTGGCCTCACAGATATTTTTACAGAGTCATTTTCTCGAATGTTAAAGAAGTTTAAACACAACAATATCTATTTGTTAAGTGGGGAAGGAGGGATTTGAACCCTCACGCCTCGCGGCACTGGATTCTAAGTCCAGGCTGTCTGCCAATTCCAGCACTTCCCCAGGAAAATCCTCTTGGCATAATTGCAAAATAGCACCGGAAAGCGCTGTTAAAACCTGGCAATCCGGCGTAAACCACGATCATAAAATATCTATTGAATTGAGTTTAAATGGCTTCAAATTTAATTTTACTATCCACATCATAACAAATTGTCATCTATAAAACCAGAACACGGAACCTGTACTCGTTCGGTAAATGTTCTACTGTTTTTTAAAACAGGCCGGTTTTACTTGATATTTTTCAACATTAAAGTGATATAATATTATAGACCACGTATAAGTCAGGTCTATACGATCATAGAGCGGGCGGAGGTTAACAAAAATTAGTCGAATCCCTTGAAAGGGAGAAAGGAGAGGACTGATGCAAAAAGCAATTGTAGACAAACTAATGGATTTTTGCGAACTGCATGGGGCACAGATTGCGGAGGAGTGGTATAAAGCTCTCAGTACCAATCCACGGACCGTTTCCTGGCGACAAATGCCTAAAGAAAGCAGCCTGCGACATGTTAATACCCTGTATGAAAACATGGAGAAAATGTTTTTCGCTGACGATTGCTATAAAGCTGTAGAGCATGCCCTGGATGTGGGCGGTTTTGTCGAGGAATTTTATGCCAGAGGTATTCCCCTGGAAGAGGTAGTATACGGTTTGATTTTGGCAAGGCGGCACATCTGGCTGTATGCGGATGCGCAGGCCCTTTTCGATCTGAATATGACAGATATGTATAATTATGTTAATAGCACTAACCGCATCTTGCTGGTCTTTGATTATGCCACCTATATCACCACCCGAAAATATCGGGAATTGGCAACTAGAATAGGCAAGCCGCCTCAAGCGGGTTTTTCCAGGCAGTTGCCACTGTCTTAGACCGGTAAAATATTTTCGCAGGCCGCCGCGTTTGTTTAATTGAGCCAGGGTCAAGGTGATTTTGTTTAGTAATCCTGGTGAGTTTTTTGCGTGTTGCCTTGACCGCTTTCCTCAAAATGCCTTAAACTGTGCGGGAACCATACAAAATTAACAGCTAGGCGGCCAAGATGAAAACTTCCCAATTCGGTTTGTTGGATGCTATAGGCAACACCCCCCTGGTAGAACTGGTCAATCTCAATCCAAATCCGGCAGTCAAGGTTCTGGCAAAAGTGGAGGGCAGCAATCCAGGCGGGTCGGTTAAGGACCGCGCAGCCCTTTTCATGATCAAGCAAGGTGAAGAAAGCGGCGCGCTGACCAAAAAGAAGACTATCGTAGAAGCCACCTCTGGCAATATGGGCATTGCCCTGGCCATGATAGGGGCCATCAAGGGTTATAAGGTCAAGCTTTTCATGCCGGAATGCGTCAGTCAGGAACGCCGCCGTGTGCTGGAGGCCTTTGGCGCCGATCTGGTTTTAACCCCCGCCGGAGAAGTCACTGATGGAGCCATCAAACGGGCCAGAGAATTTGTAGACCGGGACCCGGACAATTATTTTTTACCCGATCAATTCAGTAATTTGGGTAATACTCTGGCGCACTATTTCACTACAGGACCGGAAATATTTTCACAGACCGGTGGAGATGTGGACGTTTTTGCTGCCGGCATGGGCACTACCGGAACGTTAATGGGCGTGGGGCGCTATCTTAAAGAAAAGAAACCCTCTGTTAAAATCGTCGGGATTGAGCCAACGGTGGGTCATTCCATCCAGGGTCTCAAGAATATGACCGAAGCCATCGTGCCCAAGATATATAATGCGCTCTCCCTGGATGAAAAGGTTACCGTAGAGGACGAGGAAGCTTTCGAGACTTCGCGCTTGCTGGCGGTTAAAGAAGGCCTCTTTGTAGGCATGTCCAGTGGAGCGGCAGTAGCGGGCGCTCTGCGCCTGGCTAAAGGCATGAAAAAGGGCATTATTGTTACGCTTCTGCCGGATAGAGGCGACCGCTACCTCAGCACTTCTCTCTTCCGTTCAATCTGCGCTCACTGTCCACCGTAACGCGTCACGAATACCATTTTTAGGGTTTCTAAGTAGATCTTCTCAACAGATGTAGTGAAATAGGTGCCGATTACCGGCAAATAGATACCGTTACCCCTATTATCCTAACCTGTTAACGTATTGGGTCAGGCTGATCATGGTCATCAGGTTCCAGGCAGAATGCATAACGATGGTAGTCCACAGCGATTTGCTGAACAATCTGACCAGGCCGAAAGCCAGGCCCAGTGCCAGAATGATGGTGAGGCTGAAAAAATCATATTGCAGTAAATGCAGAGTGGCGAAGGTAACTGAGGTAATAACCACTGTCCAGACCGGCCCAACCCTGGATTTTCTCAAACCAACGAACAAAAAACCACGAAACAGGCTCTCTTCGAACACTGGCGCAAAGACCACGGTAGCAATCCAGAATATTGGCGTCCACCCCGCTGAGAGGTAAGCATCCGCCATTACTTTGAGGCTGCTGGTATCGGTGTGGGCCTGGTCCATAAAAATAGAAAAAATGAATAGCGCTACCATGACTGCCGCCACGCTGATCCAGGTCCGCCAACCGGGAATCTTTAGTTCCAGGTAATCGTCAAACGAATAACCGCGGCGAACCTTAATGAATAACCAAATGAAGAAAAAACCGCAGATACCGGAGACTATGATAGCCAGAGACAGAAGCAAACCGTTGGATTGAAGACCCATTACGAAGTCCTCAATTTCGGTAATGGTATCAAGAGCGGGGTTTTTTGCCAGCATAACCGCCAGAAAAATGATCGTTACCAGCGATTGAGCAGCGAAGAAGACGCCAAAGATGGCGGCGCTGAAGCCGACAGTAGGCCAACCGCTCCAAATGGTGGGGTGGGGCTTAATCTCTTCAACAGGAGGCGGAACTGCCTCTATTTGCATCACAGGCTCCTTCAGTCGGTATTTTGGGGAGAACCACTATTCACATCTTAGCAACTAAAAGACGATGAAGTCCACTCACCGTGGTTTCCAAAGAGGTTTTACGAGCGAGTTGCCTTTCACCTATAATATGAGAGATGTCACAGCGGGTATTTATCGCCATGAGCGGGGGAGTAGACTCCTCAGTTTCCGCCCACCTTTTAAAAGAGGCCGGTTATGAGGTGGCTGGGATTAATCTGCAGCTTTATCCCAGGTCAAAAGAAGCGGCGGAAAAAGCAGCCGCTGAACTGGCACACACCTGCAGTATGCTGGAGATTCCCCTGCATTTCTACAATTTGGAAACCGAGTTTTCAGATCGTATCATTGAGCCGTTTTGCCGTGAGTACGAAAACGGGAGAACGCCTAATCCCTGCGTTCAATGCAACCGGAAGATCAAATTCGGTCTGCTGCTGGAGAGAATCAAAGAGCTAGGCGGCGATTATATGGCGACAGGCCATTATGCCAGTATTGAAAAATCCGGCAGCGTTTATTTACTTAAAAAGGGTAGAGACACATCCAAAGACCAGTCGTATTTTCTGCATGTATTAGGGCAAAAAGAATTGGCCAGTGTACTCTTTCCAGTGGGGGGTATGCTTAAAGCAGAGGTTAAAAAGATGGCGACTGGCCTGGGTTTGCCCGCAGCCGAAAAACGCGAGAGCCAGGACATTTGTTTTATCCCTGATAACGATAGCCGGGCTTTTTTGGCTGACCGCCTGTTGGCTAAGCCGGGAGAGATTGTGAATACAGACGGCAAGGTGATAGGGCAGCATAAAGGCCTGGCCTTTTATACGATAGGCCAGCGGCAGGGCATGGGTGTCAGTTCATCTC
>CAITCX010000186.1 GCA_903890885.1 uncultured Dehalococcoidia bacterium | reverse complement strand
GGCTTTTTCCCCAAAGATGGCGCGTAATAGTTTTTCCTCAGCGGAAAGCTCGGTTTCAGCCTTGGGGCTGATTTTTCCTACCAGGATAACGCCGGGATTTACTTCAGCGCCGACGCGGATAATACCATATTCATCCAATTCTCGCAGGCTTTCTTCGCCCACGTTAGGGATATCACGTGTAATCTCTTCCGGTCCCAGCTTGGTATCGCGGGCCTCTACCTCGTGCTTTTCGATATGGATCGAGGTAAATTTATCATTTTCAAGCAGACGGCTGCTGATGACGATGGCGTCTTCATAGTTATAACCTTCCCAGCAGGCGAATGCGCAGATGACGTTATGGCCGAGGGCTAATTCACCCCGCTCGATAGCTGAACTATCGGCGATGATGCTGCCGGCTTCTACTATATCGCCCTTGCTGACGATAGGTTTTTGAGTGATGCAGGTGCCCTGGTTGGTACGCACGAATTTCATTAACTGGTATTCGTCCTGATTGCCGTCTGCGCGGGTAATGATGATGCGGGAACCGCTGACCGAAGTGACAGTTCCGGCATTTAGAGCAAAGAGAAGTTGGCCGCTGTGCCTGGCAGCTTCGGCTTCCATGCCGGTGGCTACCATGGGCGCTTCAGCCCTTATTAGCGGCACGGCTTGGCGTTGCATGTTTGCACCCATCAGGGCGCGGTTGGCGTCGTCATGCTCCAAAAAGGGGATCAAAGCCGTAGCTACGCTGACAATCTGTTTGGGAGACACATCCATCAGGTCGATGTCTGACGGTTTAACGAAGAGGTAGTTATCCGACTTCCTGGCTTCGATGGTCTCATCCATGAATTGGCTGTGCTGGTCTAATCTGGAGTTAGCCTGGGCTACGGTAAAAGCATCTTCTTTATCCGCAGAAAGATATTTAACTTCATTGGAGATATAAGGCACGATTTTTATTTTACATTTATCTAGCTTGGCGATCTTGGGGAAAATTTTAGAGGTGATCACGCCGCCGTGTTTAACGAGAATCTTGCCTTCGCTGTCTTTGATAGCCTCGCTGACGGTGCGGTCCTGCAATCGTTCGTCGGTGTTGTCCATCTCCTTGATCACAACCCGGTAAGGGCTTTCTATGAAGCCGTACTCGTTAATTTTACTGTAGGTGGCCAGTGAACCGATCAATCCGATGTTGGGGCCTTCAGGTGTCTCGATGGGGCAAATGCGTCCGTAATGAGAGTAGTGCACGTCTCGCACATCGAAGCCGGCTCTTTCACGGGACAAGCCGCCGGGGCCCATAGCGGAAAGACGCCTCTTATGAGTAACCTCGGCCAGAGGATTGGTCTGGTCCATGAACTGTGACAACTGAGATCCGCCGAAGAACTCCCTGACGGCTGCTACCACAGGACGGATGTTGACCAGGGCACTGGAAGTGACCGCCTCGGTGGGGATGATGCTCATGCGTTCTTTTACCACTCTTTCAAGGCGCAGCAGACCTATGCGGAACTGGTTTAGCAGCAGTTCACCTACGGTACGCACGCGCCGGTTGCCCAGGTGATCGATGTCATCGCCATGGTCCGCTCCGTTATTGATGAGGATGATATGGCGGAGGATGGATACGATATCCTCACGGGTTAGACAGCGTATGTTCTCGCTGATATCGAGACGCATGCGGGTATTCAGTTTATAGCGGCCCACGTTGCCCAGATCATAGTGGGCTTCATCAAAGAATAAATTATTGATTAATTTGCGGGCGTTTTCCAGGTTAGGAGGATCGCCCGGTCTTAACTTGTGGTAAATATCTATGAGGGCTTCTGCCTCATCTTTCACGCCGGTATCACGTTCAATAGTAGTGCGCATATATTGGCGGTCAGGATTGTTATCAACGTCTGCGACTAGCGCTAAAAGCTGTTCATCCGTGCTGTAACCGATAGCACGTAGCAGTGTGCTCATCGGTATTTTGCGCTTGCCGTCGATTTTGCCGGCGATGATATCCCGGTTCGATGTCTCGAATTCGAGCCATGCACCGCGCGTAGGAATGACTTTACCGGAGCAAAGCGTCCGGCCGCTGGTAGGATCTTCCTTGGCGGTAAAATATACGCCGGGAGAACGCAGAAGCTGGCTGACTACGATGCGCTCTGCGCCACTGGTGATAAAGGTCCCTTTAGCAGTCATCAATGGAATATCGCCGAAGAAAAGATCCTGTTCCTTGATTTCACCAGTCTCTTTTACCAACAGGCGGGTGCGAACATATAAAGGAGCGGAGTAAGTCAGGTCCTTCTGCCGGCACTCCTGTTCACTATGGCGCGGATCGCGGAATTCGTAGCCTACGAAACCCAGTTCGAGGCGGTTGCCAGTAAAGTCCTTAATAGGCGAGACTTCCTGAAAGAGTTGCCTGAGTCCCTTTTCCTGGAACCAGCGGAATGAGTTGAGCTGGACCTCTATAAGATTGGGGACCTCCAGAATTTGGGGTAGATGGGAGAATGATTTACGGCCTTCAGGTTTGCCGGGTACGACATGCATCGATACCATAAAAACTCCTCAAACTTATTTCGTTAATCCTAAATATCCAAGAAAAATGCAGTATTAAAAGGCAAACGCAGACAATTCGAAAAGTCTTTTGAATTGAATTTTATAGTGTAGAGTAATCACGAACTTTAAATATATCATCAAACACAAAAAATGTCAAACCTATCCTTTAACCTTCTAAAAATAAGGTCAGGATAGGCAGACGACTTAAATTTCTATTCTTTTATAACTTAATTATACCACAGTTTTTTTGGAAAGGTTACATTTTTTTCTCTTCAGATTTATAGTCAATTGATCCGGATAACTGTTGGTGTTTTTGTTAGTCTTCGGTTATTTTCTGCAACCTTGAACGTGGCAACGCTCTGTTCGAGCGAGACGGCCATCTCTTCAAGAATATGAGATGAAGTTATGATCTCCTGTATTTGGGGACTCATTTCTTCTGCTGGACCTGCTTTTAACATTTGATTAAGGGTTTCCCCAGCCTGGACGGCCATTTCATAACCCTGAGAAACAACCTCTGCCGACCGCTCCGCTTTTAAAGTGGCATCGTTGATGCCTTTCTGAACTGAATCGATCAAGTAAGCGATTTCTTCGGTTGCCTTAGCTGTGTGCTCGGCCAGTTTTCTTATCTCATCAGCCATTACTGCTAAGCCGCGTTCCTGTTCGTCTGAGCGGGCAGCCCCAATGGCTGCATTGAGGGCTAACAGGTTAGTCTGAGAAGCGATTTCATCAATTACCGATATGATTTTACCGATCTCGGTAGAGCGTGAACCTAAGACGGCGATCTCTTTTGCCATCCGTCCCCGGTCCGCTTTGTCTGTGCCTGCTGGTGTATTCCCGCTATTTAGGGCACTCAATTGAAACGTTTGAGGAGATTGATTGGCTCTTTGTGGGGATTGTGAGGGGTTTTGAACTACAGTTGACAACGCATTCGAGACTTCGGTGATAGCATGGATAGCTTTCTGGACGCCCCTGGACTGGTCATCAGCGCCGTTGGCTGCCTGATGGACCCTGGAATGTTGGGCAGTGAATGAAAGTTCCTCGCTGGCCAGTCTCAACTTAGCGGCTTTCTCTTTCAAATTAGTTACCAGTTCGCTCAAATGTTTCTGGGTTTCATCACAGGCTCTGGTCATTTCCCCCACTTCATCCGATGATTTTACTTTAATATTTTCAGTGAGGTCTCCGGCCGCAATTCTCTGGAGGGTTCTTACCATTTTTTCGATTCCGTTGGAAATGGTGAGAGGAATTATAAAAGCTATTAATACGGAAACTGCCAGCGCGATTGCTGCTATGCCGAGTAATAACCTGACCATCCTCTGGTGAACGGTTTCAGAAGCGGCTAAATATCCCTGGGTGGCCAGACGCGATTCGGCCAGTCCGTTATCTACCTGGCTTAAAAGAGTCTTGCTGCTTTCGTTCCAGTTATTCATTTTATCAGCGTTAGCTAAGTTGTCACCGGCGTTCAGGGTTACCAGAACGGTGCCTGTATTTAGCCAATCCCCATAACCGGATTCGATTTTGTTTAGAATATCAACTCTAGATTCCCCGGTCACCGATCGTACTGATGCGATATCCTTTTTCACGGCTGCCGTGTAGACACTGGTAGCGGATAACGCTTTGTCATCTTGTGAAAAGCGCAGCATCGTGAAAGCATTAGCCTCATTCAATATGTCTGATTTAAGTTGCAGCCAGGCATAATCTTCACTCGAGGATTTTTGCTGAGCTTGTTCAGCCTCATTTAACTTACCCAGTCCTGAGTAGGATAGGGCAGATATGCCCGCAATAAAGATGATGAGAATGACAAACCCGCTCACCATTTTTGCCTTGATGCTGAGACCTTTGCCCGCCCTGGTCTTGGTGTGAGTACCCGCTTTTAGAGCGACTCTCTTTGTATTGTTTTCAGCCATACTTCGCTGCTTCTCCCGGTACTAATTGGAATTTCTTCAATTCTAAGTTCGCAAGAATTTCCCTGCAATTAACACAGGTACTATTTCCTGTGATGATTATAGCCCATTTTGCCAAAAGTAATCG
>CAITCX010000185.1 GCA_903890885.1 uncultured Dehalococcoidia bacterium | reverse complement strand
GATCTTAAAGTCCTTTCTTCGCCACGAAGGCAGCTAAATCAGCCAGGCGGCAGCTGTAGCCCCATTCGTTGTCATACCAGGCGATTATTTTAACCAGATTGCCTCCGATAGAAAGGGTGCTCAAGGCATCTACGATGGAGCTGGCATTGTTGCCTTTAAAATCGATGCTGACCAGTTCCTCTTCGCTGAAAACCAGGATACCTTTCATAGGGCCTTCCGCTGCACTTTTAAGAGCGGCATTGACCTGTTCTACGGTGGCTTCTTTAGCCAGTTCAGCCACCAGGTCTACCACGGAAACGGTAGGAGTGGGCACACGGATGGCAAAGCCATGCATCTTGCCTTTAAGTTCAGGCAGGACCAGCGAAATGGCCTTGGCGGCGCCAGTTGTGGTAGGAATCATGCTCATACCAGCTGAGCGGGCACGGCGAAGATCTTTATGCTGCTGATCCAGAATCCTCTGGTCGTTAGTATAGGCATGAATGGTGGTCATCAACCCCTTAACGATCCCGAAGTTTTGCTGTAAAACTTTAGCGACAGGTGCCAGGCAGTTGGTGGTACAGGAAGCGTTGGAGATGATATTGTGTTTTTGGGGATCATATTTATCTTCGTTGACGCCCAGAACAATAGTAATGTCCTCTCCCTTGGCCGGGGCAGATATCAGGACTTTTTTAGCACCGCCTTTCATATGAGCGACTGCTTTTGCAGCATCAGTGAATAGACCGGTGGATTCTATCACAATCTGGATGCCCAGATCCTGCCATTTGATATTGGCCGGATCACGTTCGGCCAGTACTTTGACAGGCTGCCCGTCGACCACGATAGCATCGGCGGTGTGATTAATCTTGCCTGGATACTGGCCATAGCTAGAATCCCATTTTAAAAGATGAGCGTTGGTTTCCGTGTCCGTGAGATCGTTAATGGCAGCAACTTCCAGTTCACCCCGGTGGTATTGCTGGATAGCCCTCAGTGTGAGTCTGCCAACTCTGCCGAAACCATTAATACCGACTTTGATAGCCATGACAATCTACCTCCTCATATTGAATTTTATTATTGAATTAAAAGGCCAATCCAAGACTGCAAAATTATATTTTGCCTTTTTCTTTCTGAATCCCATACAGAAGTTCACAACGTAAAAAGCGGGGCCTACCCCAGGCTTTTTTAATTTGTTTAAGCCGACTGACAGTGTCTCCAGCGTAGATTATGTGATAATAGGGATCGTGAGTAGGCGCGACCGGTTTAAAATCCTCAACATATTTATAACCCAGGCTGGAAAGACCGTTTTTAAATAACTCGACCAGCCTGGGCTTGATGTCCTCAGACTGGCTGGAAAGTTTTAAAATTTTCAGTTCTTCCCAGCGGCGATGGCCGTAGAAACGAGTTACTGAAGGCGCGCATTCCGGCCGTGCCAGGTTTCTCAGTAAAGCCATTTCCAGAGGAAAGAGTATTAAAAGGTCGGTTTTTTGACCCTGGCGGTTTTTTCCCAATTCGGCCAGTATTTCAAGAGTTTTCCAATTCAAGCGGCGGTAACCGCCGGGATCAATGAAGGCCAGACTGGAAGCTGAGCGCGGGATATTGTCTATAAAGCGGATGAGAGTCCTGGGGTTATTGGGATTTCCCACCATTATTTGAAGCTGGTCTTTACCCATAGATGCAAGTGAAGACTGCAGATTATCGGCAATAGTTTTTTGTGGAGTTAAAAAGCCGTAGCGAGTAAAATTGGCACCAGTTTTTAGTACTCTTAAGCCAGAACCTTCAAGACTGCAATTCATTTCGCTGCAGGAGTAACTGCCGGGGCCGGCAAACAATTCCAGGTAACAGTAAGCAGCTTTTCGGGTAGAGCGAGCATAGCTTTCCATAAAATCCGAAAAGCCTTCCAGCTTATGGCAGGTCCATTTATGAATCTGTCCGGGAGTTTTAACTGGTATGGCTGTCTCCTTGGGCCGGTGACACCACTATCCCATTTGCAAAACTGCCGTTACTCTTATTTACTGGTTAACCCAATGCCCATTATGCCATTTTTACAATTCAAAATCCAATTTTAAGTGCGGAAGAAGGAGGTGCCTTCAACAAGCAGGTTTTACGTGACAAGGCTGGTAATAAAAGAAACCGTTAAGCTCCTCCAGTCTCAGGTCACCGGCAAATTTCAGAGCTTCCAGGTGAGCTATCGACTGTAAAACGGCGAAGCGCCGGTCCCATCCCAGCATTTTATGCCAATTGGATAAGCCAGT
>CAITCX010000184.1 GCA_903890885.1 uncultured Dehalococcoidia bacterium | reverse complement strand
TGAAGATGGAGAAGCCTTAAAAAATGCCCGTTTTTAAGGGAATAATTTGAATTCTATTTAGGAGGAAAAAATGAAGAGATTTTGGTTAGTAATGCTGTCGCTAGGCATTGTCCTGGCTTTCAGCGCGCAGGCTTTCGCAGTGGATGTAAAGTTTAGCGGAGACTTTTATGTGGCAGGAATGTATGTGGATAAAACCACCTTAAATTCAACGGATTGGCAGTCAATAGTGAAAGAAAAAGAGGTGGATCATGCTGTTGGTCCCAGCACCGGATTCTTTTATCAGAGGTTAAGACTCGAGACTGATTTTGTTGTATCTCCCGGTCTTACTCTGATCACCCGTTTTGATGCCATGGAAAGAATTTGGGGCGGCAAGAGAGCTACTGTCGCTACGCCTGCGGCTGCTGCTGCAGATTCTGCCCAAACCGGTTATGAAAATGAAAATATTGCTTTTGACTGGGCGTACATCAATTATGTCTCACCTATCGGAATATTCGATGTCGGTTATATGGAAGATGGACGAACAGGAACCGTTTTCGGTGACAATTATGTTCCTGCCGGCAGGATAAAATATGCTTATACTAGTGGACCGGCAACGATTAAAGCTGCTTATACAAAATTAGTAGATCGGAGCTTATCAACGACCAATAATGCTCAAACCTACACAGATGTGGACTATGAAAAATGGGCTATTGAAGGAGTTTATGCATGGAAAGATGGCAAGGCAGGAATGCAAATAACTTACTACCGCGATGCCCAGAATCGACCACCCGTAGGCAATACGGTTTCACCAGGCAACTATTTAAAAAGATACCTCCAGTTTACGCCATACGCCATTGCTAAAATCGGCCCTGTGACCCTGCAGGCAGAACTCATCTACGCCACGGGTAGAGCAAATGACTACGATGGAGCTGCGGACGACGTTTCACTGGATAATATAGCCGGCTGGGTTGACGCCACTGCGGATTTCAACCAGTTCTATTTCGGCGGCACTATCGCTTATGTATCTGGTGATGACCCCGATACACGCCACCAGGAAGGCGGCACTCTTAACGGCGGCCGTGATTGGAATCCTTGTTTGATTATGTTTAACTATTATGATCGCGGTTACTCGATGGGACCACTTAATGGTTATAATGGAACCACTGACGCTGGCGTAATGACCAATGCCTGGTTCGGGCAGGGCAGAATTGGTGTGAGACCTACACCCAAGTTGGATATCATGGCTTCAGTTTCTTTTGCTGCAGCCGATCAAAAACCAATCATCGTCTATGAAAGGGACTACGGATGGGAGGCTGACGTGACCGCTACTTTCAAAATCACCAATAACCTCTCCTATATGCTGGGCGCAGGTTATCTCTGGACCGGTGATTATTACAAAGGGTTAGATGGGTCAAACAAAGTTAACGACAATTACATGCTGATCAACAAGCTGACTCTGACATTTTAAGAGTAGGCTATTAGGCTGAAGCGAAGCCCGGCGAATGCCGGGGCTGAAGGCTCTTAGCAGATTAAATTCTAAAAAAATTATCCCCGGGAGTGCGGGCAACTTCCGGGGATTTTTAATGAGACTCGCTGACTATAGGAAGCGTAAGGCGAACTATCCCGCGTAAGCGGTGGTAGTGAGTCCCAAGTTTCAGAAGCGAAGCGCGTAACCTAATAACCTAAAGGTCACACGAGGTCATCTGCGACTGAAACTTGATGGACGAATCAATGAAACTCAGATATTTTCCCGACACGGGATGTCGCCTTTTTCAAAAACTTACTACGGCTTCTTTCAGGGGGCTCCACAAAAGCAGTGAAGAAATATCTGTAAGTTGAATTGATCCCGTAGCCAAAGGCTATCGGGACTATCCCGCGTAAGCAGGGATTAAGACCTGACCACTTAACCGCCTATAGGTGACACGAGGTTTCGATTTAAGATGTTTTTTCATTTTTGCGATTGGCGATCATGTCCCAGATCATCAGCACGGCTCCGATAGATATTGCCGAATCCGCCACATTAAAGGCCGGCCAGTGCGCGGAGCCTATATAAACATCAAGAAAATCCACCACCGCACCGAAACGTAACCTATCAATTAAATTTCCCACCGCGCCTGCAAAAATAAAAGTAAGCGCACAAACGATTATCAAACTCTGCGGCTTGCTTTTAATGAGATAATACAAAATCAAGACAAGTGCCACAATGGTGACTCCGGTAAAGAAAATATAGCGGAATGTCTCGGAAGCATTGGCCAGAAATCCAAAGGCAGCACCGGGATTCATTACATAGACCAGATTAAATAAACCATTAATAACCGGATAGGATTCGTGCATAATAAATCTTGTGGTAATAGCAGATTTAGCTATCTGATCGAGTGCAATGAAAACCGCCGCGCCCAGCAGG
>CAITCX010000183.1 GCA_903890885.1 uncultured Dehalococcoidia bacterium | reverse complement strand
ATTACGCACCCAGTACTTCTAGTGGCGAGTTATAACCAACCAGCTTGATAAAAGCGCTATTAACATAGTTCAAATTCCCTGCCATGTCGGTGGTAACAAAGGCATTTACGGCCGATTCAATAGCCCAATCCTTTATACGCAGAGCGTCTTGCTCTCTCTTTCGTTCGGTGATGTCGATCGATGTAGAAGTCAGGGCAATAGGCTTGCCTGCACTATTAAAGACCGTAGCGGCAGACACGTGGACCTCGAAAATTGTTCCATCTTTCCGCCTAGCCCTGGTCGCTCCAGACCAGTGTCCCTCGCTTTTGAGCACCTTCATGATTTCATGACGCCTTTCCTCTAATAACCAGAATTCCCAAAAAGGTCTGCCCAAAAACTCGCCCGACTCAGCGAAACCCCATATTTTGATAAAAGCAAGATTACCAGAGGTCATATTCCCCTCGAGGTCAGAGGTGGCAATGGCAAATGAAGAGTGCTCGATAATATTTTCTCTGGAAAGCAGCGTGTCTTCCTCCCTCTTACGTTCGGTTATATCACGCATAATGGTTCCTAATCTAACCGTCCCCTCGTATTTGATAGTGAAAGAGGAGGTCTGAACAAATTTGGGGTTTCCACCGGCACATTGGATTTCCTGTTCACTTTCCCGGCCTTTCCATTCCTGTTTTGATTCAAATATGTTCTTTACCCCGGCTTTCACCTGTTCTATCAGTTGCGGGGTTTTCATTGTATCGGGAAATAACTGCAACTGAACTTGCCAGGCAGGCAAACCTATTGCGTCACAGCGGTTTATCCCGGTTATAAGTTCCATACCTTTGTTCCATATATCGATGTTGCCCTTTTCGTCGGTAACCATAATACCGTCACGTGATTGTTCTATAATTGCACATTGAACGAGATGCCGGGACGTATTGATCAACACCTGCTGCTGCTCATTCTGCCCTGAATTGGGGATTCCTGGGCTTTCAGTTGAATTACCCTTATTCAATTGGCACTCCTTCGCCAGTTCCGGTGAATACCCGTGTATCTCAATCTATAATCTCTTTATTAGAATATGTTTTAATAGAATTATTCGTTATTAATAGCTAATAGGGTATTCTAGCATACTTTGAAAACCCGCGAGTGGGCTTTAAGTACCATCTTTTAGGTTAAACTCTATTTTACACCCTTTAGATTTCTATTAATACAAGCCATTTTGATTGACTGCCACTATTAACGCACTGAGAGTTATAAGGGCTATAATAAATAAATGGAACATGCTAATCAGCATACTGTCCCGGCAGGCAGGAAACTCCTTTATAGCATCATGCTGAGCCTAACTATATTGGTAGTAGAAATTGTGGGGGGCCTGCTATCTAACAGTTTAGCGCTGTTGAGTGACGCCGGACACGTATTAACCGACGTTTTCGCTTTGGGACTTACCTGGTACGGCGTAAAACAAGCTGCCCGCCCTCCCGATCACCGCATGACCTTCGGTTATCACCGGACAGGGGTGATAATCGCCATTATAAATGCCCTGAGCATCTTTGCGATTGCCGGGATTGTTTTGTATGAAGCCTATCACCGTTTCCGGCAGATTCAAGCGGTCAACAGCCCTTTAATGATGGGAATAGCGCTGGTCGGACTAGCCGCCAATGTCATCGTTGTCTTCTGGCTGCGCGGAGAACAGAAAAGCAACATCAATGTACGCAGCGCCTTCTGGCATGCTCTCGGTGATGCCCTGGCTTCCATGGGGGTAATCGTCGGCGGTTTAGTAATGTTAATTACCAGGCAGTACTGGGTAGACCCTCTGGTTAGCGTCATCATCTCCCTCATTATTCTTTCCTCTGCCTGGAAAATCCTGAGCGAGGGCTTCAAGGTTATTCTGGAAAGATCACCGGAGGATGTGGATATCCAGGCCATGATCGGGGATATAAAAAAGATTCCCGGCGTTAAGGATGTACATGATATCCATGTCTGGAGCATTTCTGCGGAACTGCGCTCCATGAACTGCCATATCCTGGTTGAGGATGTCTCTACCAGCCAGGCCGAGGCACTACGGACCAGGGTTGAAGAAGTTATCCGCCAGCAATATCGGGTGAGCCATACCACTCTGCAATTGGAATACAAAAAGTGTAATTCCAACGACGTCTTCTGAAAATTTAGCCAAATCAATCCACGCGCATATGTGGAATAGCTGCACAAGGAGAGTCCTTGTGCAGCTATTCCAGGGGTATCGTGAAGCTAAAAGTACTGCCTTTACCCAGTTCACTTTCCACCCAGACCTGGCCGCCGTGGGCCTCTACGATAGCTTTCACAACAGTCAGGCCCAGGCCCAGTCCCTGGATACTCTGGTGGGAATGGCCTACCCGCTGATAGGGCTGGAAGATAATCTTCTGGTCTTCAGGGGATATCCCGATCCCTTCGTCTTTGACGGATATTAACAGATTGGCCTCGCTCTGGCTGGCGGACAGAACAATACGGCTCCCTTCCGGGCTATACTTGCTGGCATTGGAGAGCAGATTGACCAGCACCTGCTCCAGGCGGGAACGGTCCAGGCTGGCAGAAGGTAAATTTTCAGGCATCTCAACAATTAGTGGTTGTCTACGCAGGTTGATTGAGGGCGTGTAGCGGGAAACGACCTGCTCAATAAATTGGCGCGTGCCGGTGGCTTCCTTGTTCAGGGTCACAACTCCCCTGGCAAACCTGGCAACATCCAGCAATTCTTCCAGGCGGCTGATCAATAGTTTGGTCCCGTTGAAGATGTTATCGACCAGTTTCTGCGGGATACTCCCGGCTTCCGGAGGCAGTATCTCCCGCAACATCCCGGAAGAGGTGAAGATGGGTGTAAGAGGGTTTTTCATCTCATGGGCTAACACATCTATAAATCTAATCCTGTTTTTTGCTTCCTCTTCTAGTTGCTGGCGTAATTCCTTTTCTTGCCCATAAGCAATAGTCAGTTTTTCCTCTGCCAGTTTACGGTCGGTGATATCAGTAGCGATCCCCTCAAAACTGGTAACCACACCGGCGGCGTTCTTGAGCGCCACTCCCCTGGAGGTGTGCCAGCGCCATGAACCATCGAT
>CAITCX010000182.1 GCA_903890885.1 uncultured Dehalococcoidia bacterium | reverse complement strand
TGAGTACCGGAGTCAATAAGCGTGTTGCCGTTGGGCAGGCGCTGAGCGCCGGAAATGGCTTCATCATACATGTTGGTTTTAGGAGTATCTGACCAGGTCCAGACGAAATCGGTGGGCCCGAAGGCTTTACCGGAATCTAACTTATAATTGCCCTTGGCATCAACAGGCGGAGTCCATTCATCTACGGAAGAGTAATTGCGGCCTAACCCGTTATTGTAAACCGTGATGTTTCCTGCGCCTGGATAACCATCAGGAATCCAAACGGCATTGTGCTGCTGAAAAAGTTTTTGGTCTTTTGCAGTGCCTGTATCATATTGCTGAGGATTGCCCCAGCGATACAGGATATCGCCACCCTTGCCGTAATTACCGCCGGCGTGGCCTTTGGCTTGTTCAGTAGTAGTGCCGTGGTCGAGGATCCAGACTTCGCTATTGCCGCGTACGCTGATCATGATCTGGTCCCACTTGGCGTTATAGTCGATCGAGTTGTCGTGGTTCCAGAAAGCCGGGATAAGCTTGTGATCACCATTAGGATCGCACAGCTCGGGATGCTCTGCAGGTATACCATAGTTGTCCTTGGTCTTATCAAAGTTCTGGACCAGGTGGTCCCAAGTGTGCCATTGCCAGACTACCTCGTTGCCCGAGGGCATCTTGGGCTTGATTTCGTAAATGGCGTCAGGCACCATGTAACCCTGTTTAATCGAGGGGTCCAGTGATGTCGGTTTGAACCCTGCCTGCAGGCATTCTGCGTAGGTTTTCTTTTCGACAACCAACATTATGATGTTGCCGTTGGGAAGGATGGAAATGTCATGGTGTTGCATATAGGTGCTTGTGGAAAAATCGGTAAACCACACCATGGTACCGTCCCAATTGAATTCCTCAATGCGGCCGCCTTCGCCACCGCCGGAGCTCAGAGCGCCCCTGGTCATGGCACAGCGTACCAGGTTGCCATTGTCCCTCAGGTAGAAGGACTGGCCGGGCTCATTAACACTGGTTTTCCATTCATGGACCAGCTGACCGGCATTGTTGATAAGGTAGGTGTGGGTCATGTGCTTGGGGGAGAACAGGGTATAGCCGGGGTAAGCCTTGGTGGCATCGTTCTTAAAAAGTCCAACTGTACGGGTATACTGGCTGTAGGGTATTCCGGAGCCAGATGCCGCCGGGGTTGAAGCCGGTGGTACAGATGGTTTAGGTTGCGCTGCAGATGATGATGCCGGGGGTGCAGCGGTGGTTGACGCCGGGGGTACAGCCGGTTTTGACGCCGGGGGTGCTGCAGTGGTGGTTGCCGGTGAAACGGGTTTCGTTGTAGAAGTCGTAGCGGTTCCGGCACAACCGGTTAGCATAACGGCTATTACAACAATTCCTACCAGGGCTGAAAATAACTTCCTCATGCTGACTTGCCTCCTAATTTTGATAGATACTTCCTCATGTTGACTTCCCTCCTCTCAATATTCTATATATTTCAAGTATGCAAATCGGGGTTAGTGGTCTGCAATCAAAAAGCATACATCGTAACCTGTCACTAATTCAACTAGAACAAGTCAAGATGCATATTGTCCGGTATTCTATTATTGATTCAGGAGACTGAGATATCTTTCCTGGTTATATCATAGAAGGGCAGCGAACTGCTGCGACGTTAGTATTACCAATTATTTCTTTGTATTCAACTTTCACCAGAGACAGATTATTTAAGGCACTCTTGATCAGCTAGTGCAAGTGTTTAAGATTATAAAGCATTTTTCTGGTGAAAACAACAACAAATGGGAAATTCAACAAGTTGGAAACCACCTATTCCTGAAGAAATTTTCAATTGACGCAGGCAACCAGGCGGAATACAATATCCGCAGGCAGAAACGATATCAATTCAAACAATATAATATCCTGTAAGGGTGAGAAACATCTGGAGGGTCCATTAGAACCTGGCGACTGCCATTTCAGGATGAATAATCAATCAGTGGCTGGTGGGAGGAATCATTTGGCATGACTCAAGAAGAAGCCTTAAAAATACTCAAAAGTGGGCATAACGTTTACCTGACCGGTGCCGCGGGCAGCGGGAAGACTTACCTATTGAGTAAATATATACAATATCTCAAAGCCAGGGGCGTCAATGTGGGGGTTACTGCCTCAACCGGTATTGCGGCAACGCACATGGAGGGCATAACCATTCATTCATGGGCTGGGATTGGAATATTGAACAGAGCCACAGACAAGGAAATCCTGGAAATGGTGAGCAACAAAAGAGTGGCCAGGCGCATCCAAAAAACGCAAACCCTGATTATCGATGAAGTTTCCATGCTGGACGCGGAGAGGATCGATCTGATAGAAAAAGTTACCAGGCTGACTCGCCAGAGTTGGGAACCTTTTGGCAGATTGCAAGTAGTGCTTTGCGGTGATCTATTTCAACTTCCGCCGGTTGCCAGGGCCGATGAACCATTACCGAAGCTGGTGTACAAATCAGCTGCCTGGCAGAACATGAACTTAAAAATATGTTACCTGCATGAGCAGTACAGGCAGGGCGATAAAGAGCTGTTAAGAATATTGAATGCAATTCGTGAGGCCAAAGTGGATGACACAGTGGTGAACCGTTTACGTGAATGCCGCAATACCGCCTTTGCGCCCAGTCCTTCGAGCCGCTTCGTCAGGCTTTATTCGCATAACCCGGACGTAGATGGGGAAAATCAGCTCGAACTAAAAAAGCTGGAGGAGAAAGAATACGAGTATATTATGGAAGTTAACGGTATTCCAGCCCTGGCAGCTGCTCTAAAAATGGGTTGTCTGGCACCGGAAAAGCTGGTCTTAAAGAAAGGGGCTGCGGTCATGTTTGTGAAAAACAATTTTGAGAAAGGCTATGTCAACGGTAGCCTGGGGACGGTCAGCAGTTTCAATGAGGCCGGCATTCCGGTCATTACTTTGCTGAACGGTAACGAAATATCAGCGGAACCGGCCACCTGGAGTGTGGAAGAAAGTGGCAAAACGCTGGCACAGGTGAAACAGGTCCCTCTGCGGCTGGCATGGGCAATTACTGTACATAAAAGTCAGGGGATGACGCTGGATGCTGTTCAGGTGGACCTTTCCAAGAGTTTTGTAAGAGGCATGGGGTACGTGGCGCTTTCACGTGTGCGTTCTCTGGAAGGACTGCGGGTACTCGGGTTTAACGCTATGGCGCTCAAGGTTGATGAAGAAACACAGGAATTCGATCAAGAACTTAAAAAACTTTCTGAAGAAGCCCTGCATGAATTTAAGACACCGTCAAAGCCTCTAATTAAAGAGGAGGACATAACGGCAGGCTATTGTGTGGAAAAAACAAGGGAAATACAGCCTTATTCCCACAAAAAATGGACAGGTGATGAGGAATCCAGCCTGATTTCGGGTTTTCGAGACGGCCAGTCTATTAACCAACTGGCAGAAAGACTGGGGCGGAAGGCGGGGGAAATTCGCTCGCGTTTGAGAAGATTGGGCCTGGCTGAAAAGAGAGTTGACTAGATCAAATATCCAAAGAGAATCCTGAAGTTGAATTTCCTTGATAACCTCGACTACTTCTGATAAACTAATTTCAAGTTTCACGGGCGCTTCTTCTTTTCAAATGGTTTGGTCTCTCAACTAAACCTTGAAAGAAGGCGCCTGCTTTTTCAACCTTTCCAGCTTTTATCATAATACGTTAAACTGCCGAAATATATACTAAAAAGAGGAGGAAATTCAAGGTGAGGAAGTTTTTTTCAGCACTGGTAGGAATGGTGGTTATTGCCGTTATACTAACAGGTTGCAGCGGAACTGCTACGACTTCTACAACGAAGCCCGTTTCACCGGCAACTACGTCTACAACTGCGGCAGCCCCGGCGTCAACCACTGCAGCGCCAGCGGCGTCAACAACAGCGGTTACACCGGCGTCAGCAACTGCTGCCCAATCTAAACCCTCTGCACCAGCGGCGTCAACTCCAGCGGTCTCTGCGCCTGCTGCTTCAGGATCAGCGTACAACCAGTATAAACGAACGGTGGGACTTATGAAGAACGATGCCACTAAGGCTTACGATGGCTACACTTTATTCGCCCCCAAGCACACAGGCACCACTTATCTGATCAACAACAAGGGAGAACTAGTCAATAAGTGGACGACCAGTCAGTACGATCCCGGTCAAACCTGTTACCTGCGGGAAAATGGCAACCTGGTGCGGGCGGCCTTGAAAAAAGGAGCGATCAGCACTGGCGGAGGAGAAGGCGGCCGAATCGAGGAGTATGATTGGAGCGGCAAGCTGGTGTGGGCTACAGACTTTTCCACCGATAAGTATTTGCAGAGCTATGACTTTGTTTTACTCCCCAATGGTAATATTATACTGATAGCTGTCGAAAAGAAAACCACGGCTGAAGCTATCCAGGCCGGGTTCAATCCGACAAACCTGGACCCAAAGCAGAATTTTATCCTGCCTGGCGCACTTTACGA
>CAITCX010000181.1 GCA_903890885.1 uncultured Dehalococcoidia bacterium | reverse complement strand
GCAGTTGGATCATAAAAGCGTGGAATCAGGTAAGTTATAGTCGTTTTGCCTGCACCGCTAGGTCCTACCAACGCCACTAATTGGCCTGGTTCAGCACAGAAAGAAATATGGTCCAATACTTCTTCACGGGACTGGCCAGGGGTGGCTTTCTCGTCGACCTGATTACTTTTGCTGTTATTATTTTCCCCGGCGGTATCCCCTGGTAAGTCTGCCTGTGTATCTTGTAATAGTCCAAAACGGCGTACGTCTTTGAGAAGTCCTTTGCCTTCTCTGATGTAATGGAAATTTACATCCTCGAATTCAATTACACCGCGTATATTATTCAGCACATGAGCACCAGGTTTTTCTATAATCTCTTGGGGTAGATCGAGGACCTCAAAGACACGCTCGAAACTCACTATAGAAGTGGCGAAATCCACTGGTGCATTCGTCAGGACTTGCAGTGCGTTATAGAGGGTCCCCAGGTAGACTGTTAACGCTACGATAGTGCCTATTGTAAGTGTCTGTTTAATCACCAGATAACCGCCAAAACCATATACTATCGCAATGCCAATGGAACCCAATAGGCCAAGGCTGACGAAGAAAAGCCCACCAGTCACAGCCCGCCGCACGTTAATATCACGCACGTCTTTGGCGCGTTGTTTAAAATGATTATCCTCCTCAACCGTACGGCCAAAGAGTTTTACGAGTAGCGCTCCACTTATATTTAGCATTTCTTGCATGACGTTGTTCATCTTGGCAATAATATCGAGTTGCTGGCGGGTAATATCACGCATACGATTCCCTATGGTACGGGCGGCAAAAAGAAGCAAAGGAAGAATAGCGATACTGATAAGAGTCAGGCGCCATTCCAGCGCGAACATGACGGACGCCACCACTACGGCTTGAATCATGCTGGTAACGATGTTTACAAAAGTGTTGCTTATAGCGCTCTGTGCACCTACTACGTCATTGTTGAGTCGACTCATCAGCTCACCGATTTTGGTGTGGGTAAAAAAACCCAGCGACATGCGTTGCAAATAAGAAAATAATTTTACCCTCAAGTCATAGGTGACACTCTCTCCTACCCGGGCGTTTAACTGCCGATTAAGCACATTTAGTGACCCGGTTGTGAGCGGGATGGCAACAAGAGCAACCGTTAACCATAACAAACGATGCAAATCGTGTTCCGGCAGAGTCCGGTCTATCAGATCCCGTAGGATGAGAGGGGTGAATAATCCTAGTCCGGTAACTGCCAGAGTTATAGCCAACATTCCAAGAATCCACCAGCGATATGTCCGGGCATAGCTCCAGACACGTTTCATTAACCCCCAAGTAATTTTTGGTTTTACGTCTGGGGCATTACCTGGATGTAAGAGACTGCGGTTACGCATCATCATAGGTTATATCACCGATTGTTCGTTTATATTATCTCATATTAGTCATATTAAGATAATAGTATAGAATATTTTTGTTGTTATGTGGCTATTGGGATATTTGTCCAAAGATGTGTACAACTATTTGAGGTAGGATGGAATAAATGGACACCAAAGTCGGGTAAAATAGAACGATGGAGGTGTCAGAGTGAAAGGGATTCCGCAAGGAAGGTACACCAGGGAGTTTCGGCAGGAAGCGGTGAAACTGGTAATGGAGGAGGGGTTGTCGTGGGGTGAGGCCGCCCGGCGGCTGTCTCTGCCGACCTCGACATTAGCAAATTGGGTGAAGTCCGCCAAGGCGGGAAAGCTTGGCGAGGTGGGCAAGAAGTATCGGCCGTTAACCGAAGTCGAGATGGAACTGTCCCGGACCAAAAGAGAGCTGGCGGAAGTGAAGATGGAGCGGGATATCCTAAAAAAAGCAGCCGCGTACTTTGCCAGGGAGTCGCTGCCCGGTACGCGATGATGAAAGGACTGCGACTCCACTACCCGGTGCCCCTGAT
>CAITCX010000180.1 GCA_903890885.1 uncultured Dehalococcoidia bacterium | reverse complement strand
CCTTTAAAGAGGTCAACGAGGCCTACGAAACTCTTTCAGACCGTGAGAAGCGGTCAACTTACGACCGCTATGGTCATACCGGTGCAGAAAGATCCTTCGGGCAGGGCTTTGAGGGCATGGACATGTCGGGATTTGGCGATATTTTCGATGCCTTTTTTGGTGGATCTACCGGGACTTCTCATCAGGGCCCGCAGCAAGGCAACGACCAGAAAACCAATTTAACCATCACTTTTGAAGAGGCAGTTTTCGGCTGTGAAAAAGAGCTGCATATCTCCAGGGTAGAGCACTGCGCAGTCTGCCACGGTCTTGGATCCAAACCAGGTGTAAATCCAGCGCGCTGCCCGATGTGCAACGGAAGCGGACAAATTCGCAAAGTACAGCAAAGTATTTTCGGCCGTTTCACTAACGTAGCCACCTGCACACGCTGTCACGGCCAGGGCACGATCATAACTGATCCCTGCCAGAAATGCCAGGGCAGCGGACGGGAAAGGCTCGACCGCACCATTTCAGTAAAAATACCGGCAGGTGTGGACAGCAGCGCTCAGATAGTTATGCGAGGAGAGGGCGACGCAGGCAGCAAGGGTGGACCTAACGGCAATCTTTTTATCAATCTTTCCGTCAAATCTCATGCCTACTTTGTGCGCAAAGAAGATGATATTATATACGAACTACCGATCAATTTTGTACAGGCTGCCCTGGGAGACGAAATCGAAGTACCTGGACTGGCGGGCAAGACAAAAATCAAAATTCCAGCCGGCAGCCAGACCGGCAAGGTCTTCCGGCTAAAAGGGCAAGGTGTAAGCCATCTAAGGAAAAATGGACGCGGGGATCAAATCATCCTGCTGATAGTAGTAACGCCGGAAACGCTGAGCGAAAAACAACGCCAAATGCTTAAAGAACTGGGGGCCAGCTTGACAGGGCAGAATATGCCCGCACCAGAAAAGTGGAAAAATTGGTTGGACGGGGCTAAGGACGCTTTCGGCGGTTAAGGAAAGAAAAGAGCTTCCATTTCCGACCGGTGAGCTCATGATCCACTGGAGCGTTCATCAGTTCCTGAGCAGCCTCGCGTGGACTTAAACCTTCGTATAAAACCCGGTATATCTTTTCAGTTATGGGCATTTCCAGTCCGAAACCACGCGCAAGTTCCCAGGCTACTTTAGTGGTGGTCACTCCCTCAGCCACACCATCCATAGTTGAGACAATTTCTTCAACGGTACGCCCTTTAGTTAACTCCACGCCCATATAATGATTGCGGCTCAAGGTGCTTGAGCAGGTGGCTATCAGGTCACCCAGACCGGCCAACCCTGAAAAAGTCAGGGGATTAGCTCCAAGCGCTACACCCAGAGCACTAACTTCCGTTAAACCCCTGGTAATGAAGGCGGCTTTACCGTTATCGCCATATCCCAGGCCGTCGGCCATACCGGCACCCAGAGCGATAATATTTTTCAAGGCGCCGCCCAATTCGACACCGATGATATCATGATGGGTAAATACGCACAGGTTAGGTGTTGTCAGCAACTTCTGCATTGACCGGCTGACTTCATCTTCTTCGGCAGCCACGATGGTAGCGGCCGGCAAGCCTAACACTATTTCACGGGCCAGGTTGGGACCGGATATAACACAGATATTATGCTTCAGTTTGGAATCGATTTCCTCTGCAATAACCTGTGACATGCGTTTGTTGGAGCCTATTTCGAGGCCTTTAGCAGCACTGGCGATTATAACGGTCTTACTAAGAAATTTACTGATGGACTTGACGTTTGCCCTCATGGTCTGAGAAGGCACGGCCAATATAACGGCTTTAGAATCGGTCAGAGCTTCGCGGGCATCTTCGGTAACGCGAAAGTTAGGCGGCATCTCATTCAGGACAAAACCTTCAGATCTGAGGCCTGTATTTTGGAGATCTACAGCTTCTTTTTGGGTACGTGCCAGCAGGTCAACCTTGTTGCCTTTACCAGCCAGAATTATACCCAAAGACATACCCCAGGCCGTGGTACCTACGACGGTAATTTTGGGCATTAGCTAAACCCCGTACTTTTCAACTGAAACGGCTATTTCAGACTTTTGCCCAATTTTACGCTCAGTTCCGGCTACCAGTCGATTGATATTATCGCGGTGCATGTAAATAATTACCAGAGCGCCGATTAAAGCGTAAACAGAGTATTCAAGGGGGAACTTATAGATAATAGTGAGAGGAACCAGAGCCAAATATGCGGAGATCACACCCAGAATGGAACCGAAAGAGGCATACCTGGTGAGACCTACACTGACGAAGAAAACCTCACCGCCGATCAATGCGACCGGCGGACAGAGAGCGATCATACCACCAAAGAAAGTAGCTACTCCTCTGCCGCCCTTGAATTTCAGGAATATCGACCAGATATGCCCGGCAACGGAGGCCAGAGCAGCCATTACCTGGGCAACCAGAGTCCCTACGCCGAAACTGCCTAATACCATCAAATCGTTACCAAAGATCAGGAAGGCGAAGAATACTGAAAAAACGCCCTTGGAAACATCGCCAAAAACCACCAGAGCTGCGGCTTTGCTGCCGGCCGTTCTAAGAACATTGGTCGCCCCGGTCTTGCCGCTCCCGAAGGTCGTAATATCTTTTTTTGTATAATAATGGGAAACAATCCTGCCAAAGGGTATAGAACCCAGCAGATACCCTATCAATAAAACCAGAAGGAATTTAACTACGATCACGCCTTACTCCCCCTTATTTTAAAAGCCAGACGAATAGGAGTACCTTTGAATCCATAAATTTCCCTTAATCTATTTTCAAGAAAGCGCTCGTAAGAAAAATGAACCAATTCCGGTTCATTAACCACAAACCGAAAAGAAGGAGGATTTATACCGTTTTGCCTGGCTGAATATATCTCCAGGATTTTTTTACCCTTATGAGGCAGATTATGACTATTAACGGCTTCTTTTATCAGTTTATCAACCTCTTCATCCGGGATCTGTATAGACCTTTCCTGAGCTATCTGAAAAACCAGGGGCATTATTTTATCTACTCTTTGCCCGGATTTAGCTGAAATATACAGTATTGGGGCATAAGTTGCAAATTTTAAGCGATCCAGAATGTATTCCGTGTATTCGGTCTGGTTCTTTTCCGTAACCAGGTCCCATTTATTGACTAATACTATAACCCCCTTGCCAGCTTTTTCAACATAACCGGCAATATGAGCGTCCTGCGCTGTCAAAGGCTCAGTGGCATCAACCACCAGCAAGGCAATATCAGCCCTATCGATGGCCCGCATAGCGCGCAATACACTAAACCATTCAATGCCCTGCTCCACCTTGCCGCGGCGGCGAATCCCGGCAGTATCAATAAGTAAGACACTCTTTCCATCGATTTCAAGCAAAGTGTCGATGGCATCCCGGGTGGTACCTGGTGTTTCACCCACGATACTGCGGTCTTTGCCCAGCAAACGGTTTAAAAGCAGAGACTTGCCGACATGAGGATGACCGACAATGGCCACGCTAAGCCCTGTCACCGTGCTCTCTTGACTGGCAGATTGAGGCGGCAGCAACCCGGTGACTTTATCCAGCAGCTCAGCAACTCCACGGCCGTGAAAACCACTCATAACAAGTGGTTCACCCAGGCCTAATCTATAAAATTCGGCTGCTTCAGGCTCCAGCTTCTGGTTGTCCACTTTATTAACCGCAAGAACCAGAGGTTTATTGGATTTTCTCAAAATCTGGGCGATCGTCTGGTCAGCTGGCATCAAACCTTCTTTGACGTCAGTCAGAAAAATCAAAACATCAGATTCTGCAATGGCGGCTTCAACTTGATTGCGAACATTTTGCGCCAGAGTTGAATCATCCTTGAATTCCAATCCGCCGGTATCTACGATAGTAAATTCAATATTGTTCCATTCTGCATCGGCGAAAATACGGTCGCGAGTTGTCCCTGGAAAATCCTCAACAATCGCCACCTGTTTTTCGGCTATGCGATTAAGCAAAGTAGACTTACCTACATTCTGCCTGCCTATAATTGCTACGATTGGTTTCAACAATTTTCTATTATCCTTATTTTAAATTATACTCTATTCGAATGTTTATAGTTGAACAGGCCTTGCGAGAAGTCTCCCCAATACCGGGTTCCCAAGAAAATGATGGGGAGAAGAGTATACTAAGCTTGTTATCGCAAAGATATTCACATCTTTGGAATAATCGCAAGGCGGGTTTTTTGCACTAATAGGATAGATGATTTTTCACTATGATTTCTGAATAATAATTGGGGACTCTCTCATACCAGAGCCACTACTTGTGCCTGCGGAAGAAGACATCCAGTCCACCCAGCATCTGAGCCAGCAGCGCTTTCTGCATATGCATGCGGTTCTCGGCCTGGTCGAAGACCACAGAGGCAGGGCTGTAAAGTACTTCGTCAGTGACTTCCTCGCCATGGTGAGCAGGCAGGGGATGCATAAAGACGGCATCTTCTTTGGCCTTGTCCATAAGTTCAGTGGTAATTTTATATCCGGCAAATATTTCACGCCGCTTGGCGGATTCTTCTTCTTGCCCCATACTGGTCCAAACATCGGTATATATGACATCGGCTTCGCTGGCGGCCTCAGCCGGTTTGTCCGTGCAAAAGACGGAGGAATCCATGCCTGCTGCATATTCATCAGCGGCATTTAAAATAGACTCCGGCACGTTATAGCCTGCAGGTGAAGCTATTTTAAAGTTGATGCCCATCATTGCGCAGCCTAACATCAAACTATTGGCGACATTGTTGCCATCGCCTATATAGGCCACAGTTAACCCTTTCAGTTCTCCTTTGTTCTCATAAACGGTCATCAGATCAGCCAACGCCTGACAGGGATGCTCAATATCATCCAAAGCATTGATAACCGGCACGTCCGCCCAGCGGGCTAACTCAGCCACTGTCTCATGGGAAAAAGTTCGGGCGGCGATAACATCCACAAAACGACCGAGCACGGAAGCAACGTCGCGGGCCGATTCTCTTTTCCCCAGTCCAACTTCGGCTGGAGATAGATAAATGGTATGTCCTCCCATCTGCCTCATCGCTACTTCAAAACTGACCCTGGTACGCAGGGAGGGCTTCTCAAAAACCAGAGCCAGCACTTTTTTATCCAGTATGGAATGCCATTTGTCCTGTTTCATGTCTACAGCGTCCGAGAGCATAACGTTAATCTCTTCGCTGCTGAGATCCATGATCGATAGTAAGTCCTTACCTTTCAAGAGTTCCTCCTGCGGTCGGCTTGCCCTGTTTTTGACCGACCCAAGTATAAAATAATATTCACAACCCGTCGAACACCTGATTGAATTTACATAATTGAATTATAGAGCAAAAAGGGATGAAGTACAAAAATAGAACTTGAATTACGAAACTCAAAAAAGACCTGGGCTCAGTGGTTTTCATAAACCTTTATTAATGTCAGAATATAAGGCCCGTTTTGAGTAATATTCGCATAGTGACCAGGATTTAGAGAGTGTATTTTGGCATACTGTTCGAGAACGCGCTTTACGTATCGAATATTTTGTTTGCGAATCTTACCAGGCAAATCCTGGTAATAAAAGGCATGATCGGTGATGTTCTGGAGGATAAACTTCGATCCTCCGCCAACTGTATCTAATTCATGGCCGACCCTGGTTTTCCAGAATAGAATAAATGAATTGAGGTCTATTGGATTGATATTCCACCTCCCAAGGTGAACTATTGTTGTTTATTTGCATTATATTCAGAGAAAAAGAGGGCTGTCACCATTTTACTTTACAGACCCAGCATGCTGGCCAGACCGGACATTTTCATGGCAAGCCCGGGCAGGAGGCCGAAAAGCAGAACAACTGCACAGCATAACATAAGTGCCACTACCAGAGCAGAGGAGGCAGGCACCTTCTCCTGTGAGGCTACCTCACTCATCCACATCACCTTGACTACCCTCAGATAATAAAAAGCCGAGATGACACTGTTGATGACAGCGATAATAACCAGCCAGAGCAGGTCGTTCTGCACGGCCGTACTGAAGATATAGAATTTAGCCATAAATCCGGCCGCGGGAGGCATACCTATTAAAGAAACCATCGCCAGGGTCAGTGCGGCGGCCAGCCAGGGAGAACGCTTGCCCATGCCCTTAAAATCGTCAATCATATCACTACCGGTCTTATTTGAGATAGCTATGATAGCGAAGAAGGCAGCCAGATTAGTCAATGAATAGCTTACCAGGAAGAAAAGCAGCGGAGCCTGGCCGGCGGCGGAGTCACCATGAACCAGTCCAACCGTAGCTAAGCCGACCATCAGGTAACCGGCCTGGGCGATGCTGGAGTACCCCAGCATTCTCTTGATGTTGTTCTGCTGGATGGCCACGATATTGCCGGCTGTCATGGTAATGGCGCTCATTACCGCAAAAATCATGCCCCAGTTAAAACTGAGATCGGTCGGCCCAATAAAAGCCGCATAAAAGATGCGTAAAATAATAGCGAAACCGGCGGCTTTGCTGCCCACCGAAAGATAGGCGGTGATAGGGGTAGGAGCCCCTTCATAGACATCGGGCACCCACATCTGGAAAGGCACCATGGCAATTTTAAACCCGAAACCGGCGATCATCAGAACTATACCCACAATCAGAGCCGGATTAGCGGCCAGGCTGGAACCGCTCATACGGGTGATAACGGCCGCAATCTCGCCCAACTGAGTCTGCCCGGTAAAGCCAAAGACCAAAGCCATGCCAAAAAGCAAAACGGCGGAGGCGACTGCGCTCAGCAGCAGATATTTCAAAGAGGCTTCGGTAGACTTGTTGTCTTTCAAGAAACCCACCAGCACATACAAAGAAAGGTTGACCAGTTCCAAAGAGACAAAAAGTGAAATCAATTCAGTAGTCGCAGCCATCAGCATCATGCCTAAAGCGGAGAGGAGAATCAGGGCATAATACTCACCCTGGAAACGCTGAAACTTAGCAACGTATTCAGTCGAAGCCAGGATGACCAGAACAGCGATTCCGGCAAAAAGCAGTTTAAAGAAAACGGCATAGTTATCTACCGCCAGCATGTTGTTAAAGGTCGCCTGCGGAGAGCCGTTCCAGAGGCCGACGGAAAATCCGGCGGAGACCGCCAAACCGATTATGCTGACGGCCGCCAGCCAGCCTTTCTGCTTGATGAACAAATCGAGCAGGATCACCAGAACGGCCGTAACAACCAGACTAAGTTCGGGTGTAAATAAAGCCAGATTCAAGAACGAACTCCTTACAGATCAAATACTATATCCGCAATAAATTCCAATTACTAAATACTCAAAACAACTAAGGCACAAACAACCTGGCGATAGGCGTAACCCCCATATTAAAGATATCCGTTAAAATAGATGGGTAAATACCTATCCACAAAATCAGGCCTACCAGGACCGTCATATAGACCATTTCCAGTCTATCAGCGTCTTTAACCGCCTTGAATTTCTCCAGAGCAGGCCCAAAGAAAACCCGCTGAATCATCCAGAGGATGTAACCGGCGGCCAGAACAACACCAATGGCGGAAAGAAGGGTATAAATTTGAATATGGGGCACGATAGCGGAAGAGAAGCTGCCCACAAAGACCAGGAATTCTGCCGCAAAGCCGCTGGTGAGCGGCAAACCCAGGGAAGCCAGTCCGGCCAGTGAAAAGACGATAGCGATGAGGGGTACCTGGTTGGCCAGACCGCCCAATTTGCGCAAATCGCGTTCCTCGGCATTATGCATAACCAGCCCTGCCATGGCAAACAAAAGACCGGTAACGATGCCGTGACTGAACATCTGCAGACTGGCGCCTACCATACTTACCTGGGAAAGGGCGAATATACCCAGCAAGACATAACCCATATGACTGACGGAGCTGTAGGCGATCATGCGTTTGAGGTCGGTCTGCCTAAGCGTCACCGCTGCTCCGTAGAGAATACCAATGACAGCCAGTATCACAAAAAGAGGCGCCCAGGTGCGGGCAACCTCCGGGAAAATGCTCACGACGCGGATCATGCCGTAACCGCCCATCTTCAGCAGTGCGCCGGCCAGCACTACGCTGACGCCGGTAGGGGCATCGGTATGCGCGTCCGGCAGCCAGGTGTGCAAGGGGAAAACCGGCAGTTTAACCGCAAAGCCGATGATCAGGAAAAAGAAAATGGCGGTTAAAGGAATAGCACCTGAGGCAAAACTTATGTTTTTAGCGATTTCCATCATGTCGAGGCTATGGGGATTGCTGGTGAAATAAAGGGCCAGAATACCGGCCAGCATGAAAGCACTGCCTACCAGTGTGAAAATCACATATTTCATGGCTGAATAAGAGCGGCGTCCGGTGCCCCAGATGGAGATCAGGAAGTACATGGGTACGATCTCGATCTCCCAGAACAGAAAGAAAAGCAACAGGTCCAGAGAGGTGAAGACGCCCAGGATACTGGTCTCAAGCAACAGGAGCCATATAAAATATTCCTTGACTCTCAGGTGGACCTTCCAGGAAATCAGAACAACCAAAAAGCCCAGAACGGCCATCAAGAGAACCAGCGGCAAGCTGATGCCGTCTACCCCTACATGATAAAAAGAGTTTATTGCGGGTATCCAGCTTAAGGGATTTCCCCCAAACTGCATGACCCCGATCATTCCTGCGGAACGATCAAATTTAAAAAAGAGAAGGATTGCCAGTACCAACGTAATAAATGAAAAGATAGCTGCCAACCATTTCACCGCCCGTTCAGGCAAACGGGGAACCAGGGCGATGATAATCGCTCCGATAACCGGTAGGAAGATGATGGCGCTCAGTAAACCCAAGTTCCGTACTCCTTAGAATGATTCATAGTTTTCAAAATAAATTAACGGCCGAAAATTAAAACACAAACGATAATGGCAATTATACCGATAGCGATAGTCAGGCCGTAGACCTGCAGCTGTCCGGTTTGAGCGCGGCGCAGGGCCTTGCCTCCGGCCACCGTAACACCGCCGGCCCCATTAGCGGCGCCGTCCACCACCTGCGTATCGATCCACTGGAATCCAGCGAATAGTTTATTCAGTAAAATATTATTTACGAAGATTTTTTCGTATAAAGTGTCCATCCAGTATTTGTTCAAGAATAATTTATAGAGAGGCTGAAACAGCTTGCCGACCTTTTCCGGTGAAAGCCATTTGCCGTTGTACATGGCAGATGCCAGCGCGATACCGGCGCAGGCTACCAGCAAGGCGATCCACGGTAGCGGATGAGCGAAAACTCCGAATAATCCACTTACAAAACTGTGGGTTTCTCCGCCCTCACCCATAAAGGCGTTAAATCCGCCGGTCACGTTCCAGAAACCGGAAACAACCGCCAGAATACCCAGGATGACCATAGGGACGATCATCACAGCCGGTGACTCATGGGATTTGGCATGGCCTGCAGCATGGGCTTGATGAGTATTGGCCCGCGATTGCCCGCCAAAGGTCATAAAAACCGCGCGGAACATATAGAAGGCCGTCATAAAGACGGTAATCATGGCCATCACAAATAGCACCGGCTGCTTGTCCAGAGCGGCGGCCAGCACTTCATCCTTGCTCCAGAAACCGGCCAGCGGCCAGATGCCCGCCAGGCTGAGTGAAGCGATGATAAAAAGCCCGTAGGTCCAGGGCATAACCTTGCGCAGGCCGCCCATTTCGCGCATATCGAAGGTACCGGTGGCATGATTGACCGAACCGGCGCCCAGGAACAGGAGAGCTTTGAAGAAGGCATGGTTGAAGAGGTGGAAAATACCCACAGCCACCCCGCCGGTAGCCAGTCCCAGCATCATATAGCCCAACTGGCTGACAGTAGAATAAGCCAGGACTCGTTTAATATCTACAGCCACCAGTCCCATAGTAGCGGCGAAAATGGCCGTAAAACCGCCGATGACTGCCACGGTATTCATGGCTGCCAGCGAATGCTCGAAGAGCGGCAAAGTGCGGGCTACCAGAAAAACACCGGCGGCCACCATCGTAGCGGCATGGATAAGAGCACTGACCGGGGTAGGGCCTTCCATAGCGTCGGGCAGCCAGGTATGCAGCGGAAATTGTGCGGATTTACCGGCCGCTCCGGCAAAGATGCCGATGGCCGACCAGGTCAACACGGTGCCACTCAAAACGCCTGCCGCCGCCAATCCTCTCAATGCCACGATATCAAAGGTGCCGGTATTAGCATACAAAACCAGCAAAGCCGCCAGAAAACCAAAGTCGCCTAAACGGGTCACGATAAAAGCCTTCTTAGCAGCGTTAGCCGCTGAAGGTTTCTGGAACCAGAATCCGATCAGCAGATAGGAGGAGAGGCCGACCATTTCCCAGAAGACGAACATCATTAAAAGACTGTTAGCCAGCACCAGGCCCAGCATGGACATGGTGAAGAGTGACATCCAGGCGAAATAACGGTGATAACCGGGATCGCCGTGCATATAACCCTGCGAATAGATCTGCACCATCAGGCTGACCAGGGTCACTACGACCAGCATGACGGCCGTCAAAGAATCCATTAGAATTCCGATTCTCACCGAGAAGTCGCCGATGCTCAACCATGTAATGGCAGGGACGGCTATTACATGGTTAGCCTGCTGCATGACGGATATCAATGTCCACACGGAAAGGGCCAGCGAGCCGCCGATAGCAGCTATAGCCAGGTAGCCGCTGATTCGGGCGCCGGGTTTAACCAGCGGACGCACAACCAGCCCTATCACTGCAAAGGAAATCAGCGGCAGAAAAAGAATCCACCAGATAAGTTGGTGTGGTATCACAGTGTTTTCAGTATCTCCTCGATCAAATGTTTCTTATCGGCAGGCACCAGCACGCGGTATTCCACCAGTTCCCGGCCGGGTGTTTCACCGCTAACAGGCCAGATCTGGGTAGGAATGCCTTCACCTTCAAAGTATTCCTTCCACATCTCGGCCAACATCAAATTAGGCGCTTTTTTTACTTCAGTCCACATCGTATCTAAATCTCAAATTACAATTTCTAAATAACAATCTAATTAACAATTACCACTTCATCAAATCGATTTTATGCACATCGAGGGTTTCACGGTTGCGATAAATAGAGATGATAATAGCCAGACCTACAGCCACCTCTGCGGCAGCCACCACCATGATAAAAATGGCGAAGACCTGTCCGGTTAGAGCTGCCGGAGTGACATACCTGGAAAAAGCCACCATCAGGATATTAACGGCATTAAGCATCAACTCAATGGAAATCAAAATGACGATCGCATTGCGCCGTGTCAAAGCACCGTACAATCCAATACAGAAGAGGACGGCGGCCAGGATCAGGAAATGCTGTAAACCAATCATCCCTTATTTCTCCCTCGCAATGACGATGGCACCTATCACCACTGCCATTATCAGCACTGCTGAAATCTCCAGCGGCAGGATAAAACCGCTGTTCTCCGACAACTTTTGGGTATTACCGAATATTTGTTGCGCCAGAGCAAAGGTGGTGTTATCTGGCAATTCCGCGGTAGAGGACGGCCAATCGGTTTTCAGAACGGCAAAGGCCAAAAGGCCAAACAGCAAGACGGAGACGATTAAGGCCGGAAACCTCAGGGTATTAGCCGTGCTGCCGTTAGCAAACTGGCGGGTCAACATGATAGCCAGGATAATGACCACGGAAATCGCTCCAACGTAAACCAGAATCTGGGCTGCCGCCAGGAAATCGGCGCTAAGCAGAATAAAAATACCGGCCACCGCCACCAGGCACAGAATTAAAGACAGGGCGACCCGGAAGACATTTTTCTGCACAACCACACCCAGGGCTGCGATAACAGCCACGGCGGCCAGAATCCAGAAAGCGATAGCTACTCCCATTTTTATCCTTGTTGTTTATTGTTAATTAACAGGGTCTGTTCAGGTAGTTCTTTTTCCATATCCGCATGCATATAGGCGCTGGCCTTTCTGGTTTCCGTAGCCAGCAGCCCTTCATTACTTTGTACTAATTCCTGGCGGCGGTACTTAGCCTTTTCGTAAGCATATCCCATGTGCAGGGCATTATAAGGACAAGACTCCACGCATAAACCGCAGGAGATGCAATACCCGCTGTCCACTTCTATTGTGGTGATAGTCAGTTTGTTGGCATTGGCTGGGTCTACCGCAGTCACCATGTGAATAGCGCCCTGCGGACAGGTCTTGGCGCAGGTGGTACATACCACGCATTTAGCGCTATTCCAAATCAGTTCATTGCCGCGCGTGCGCCGGGAAGGAACAAGCCTCTGTTCCGGATATTGCGTGGTGATCGGATGGCGCAAGAGATGTTTGAAAGTCACAATCATCCCCTTTACCAGTCCGGCCCCGTATCGTTCAAACCTCAACTTTTCCCCATCCTGTCTTAAAAAATCTAGACCACAGAATTACCAATATGGCCATTATAGCAAGGTTGATGGGAACCATCACCCATGTAAATGATTTAGAGATAACCAATACTTCCACCCCGGTAATTAAAAGATTGATCAGGGACAGCGGGAAAAGGAATTTCCAGGCTAGCGCCATCAACTGATCTATCCTGACTCTGGGAAAGGTAGCCCGGGTCCAGATCATGGCCACAAAAACGATCACGGTTTTAATGACGAACCACAGCCACGGCGGCAGAAAAGGACCTCTCCAGCCGGATAGAAATACTGTAGTAATAACGGCAGACAAAGCCAGGGCCTCGGCATACTCCACCAGGTAGAACATGGCAAATTTCATACCTGAATACTCGGTGTGATGCCCGGCCACCAGTTCTGAATCCGCCTCCAGAAGATCGAAGGGACTGCGGTTAATCTCAGCGCAGCCGCCGATAAAGAAGAGCAGAAATCCCAGCGGCTGCAGCAAAATGAAAGGAATATCCTGCATGGAAACAATCTGCTGCATGGATAACGAACCGGTGAGAATAATGACTCCCACCGTTGAAAGTAAAAGGGGGATTTCATAGCTGACCAGTGAAGCCACGTTGCGCATGGCACCCAGCAAGGAGTACTTGTTACTGGAACTCCAGCCCGCCATGAAAACGCCGATGGTAGAAATGGAAGTAACAGCCATAATATAGACAAAACCTACGTTCAGGTCAGCCAGCAAAGCCCCGTCCTGGAAAGGAATCACGGCAAAAACCAGCAGAACAGGGAAAAAGGCCACACCAGGAGCCAGCCAGTAGAGCAATTTATCGGCCTTGTCCGGGATGATATCCTCTTTAAGTAAAACCTTAACCGCATCAGCCACCGGTTGGAGCAGACCGAAAGGACCGGTGCGGTTGGGCCCCACCCGGGCCTGCATCCTGCCCAGGATACGCCGCTCAAGATATATGAAAGCCATAACCATCGCTAAGACGAAGGCGATAATGATAACGGTGAAAACCAGCCAGTGCAGCCAAAAGTTGCTGCCCGGCCAATCCGGGGGAAGAGCCGCCTGCAAGGGCATTAAGTTGGAAATGTTACGAGTGATCGCCACTATCTGTCTACCTCTCCCATGCAGATATCAATACTTCCGAAAATGAGAATAGCATCGGCTATCTTCCATCCGATAACCATGTCACGCAGGGCGCTCAGGTTAAGCAAGCTCGGCCCGCGAATGTGGTACCGGTAGGGAGCAATGGAATTGTCAGATACAATATAAAATCCCAGTTCGCCTTTAGGCGCTTCGATGTGTGAGTAAACCTCGCCAACCGGAGGACGAATCAGGGCGGGAACCTTGGTCTGAATATCGCCTGCGGCAGGAATTTGTTTTACCGCCTGCTGGAGGATCCTCAAACTCTGGCGCATCTCCTGCATTCTTACCCAGTAGCGGTCATAACAATCCCCAGCCTGCCCGGTAGGGATTTCAAATTCGAAACGATCGTAAATAGAATATGGATCAGCCTTGCGGATATCCCACTTCACACCGCTGGAGCGCAGGACCGGGCCGCTGGCGGATGAATTGACAGCCATGTCTTTACTTAAAATACCTACGCCTTTAGAGCGGGCCAGTAAAATCTCGTTTTCCTTGAGTAATTGATCATATTCATCAAAAAAGCGGGGAAGGGCCTCTAGCAGTTTCTGTAAGGCCGGCATGAATTCTTCCGGCACATCCTGGGCCAGGCCGCCCGGGCGCATGAAGTTGTAAGTCAATCTTTGCCCGCTGACCATATCGAAGAGGTCCAGGATTTTCTCTCTTTCCCGCAGCATATAAAGGATAGGTGTCATAAAGGCGCCGCAATCATTCATTAAAGCGCCCACAGCTACCAGATGGCTGGCAATTCTCTGTAATTCAGCCAGGATTACCCGCAGGTATTCAGCCCGTTCCGGGACCTGGATGCCTGCCAGCTTCTCAACCGCCAGGCAGTGAGCCAGGTTATTGCTCATGGAAGCCAGATAGTCCAATCTATCCGTCAAAGGTGTAATGCCGGTGTAAGTCCTCTGCTCCGCCAATTTCTCAATTCCGCGGTGCAGGTAACCGAAAACCGGTTCCATTTCCACGATCACTTCGCCATCCATAGTGGCTTTCATGCGGAAAACCCCATGCGTGGATGGATGAGCAGGGCCAATATTTAAATTAAAGTGTTCGGTTTTTAGCGCCATAGTATCCAGACTTTATTTATTTCTGCCCGGTTTCCTGTAAATAGTCTTTACGCAGGGGGTGCCCCGCAAAACCTTCCCATAAAAAGATGCGCTTCAGATCGGCATGCCCTGAAAAAGTGATGCCCATCAGATCGTAAATTTCCCGTTCCATAAAGACCGCACCTTTCCAAAGAGCAGAGACGGAAGGCAACTGCAAATCCTCCCGGCCGCCGGTACGGATCTTCAGGCCCAAACTTTTGTTATGTTCCAGAGACGTCAAGCGGTAGACTACCTCGAAATAATCATAGTAGTCCACGGCAGTAACGTCATTGAGATAGGTATATGCCAGCTCCGGGCTATTTTTCAGAAAGTCCGCTATTTTTACCAGGAACTCACTTTTTATCACCGCGGCCTGGTTAGATGGTTCGATGACCGCCTGCGGAAAACGGGCGGATATCAAATTGACTATTTCCTGGCCGGTTAATAGGACTGTCATGCTTATCTGTACTTCCTCAACTGGTACTGGTGTCTAATGAAATCCAGCTTCTTCGAGCCACGGTCTAAATTTACCCTTTTACCCGTTCTTCAAAGAGGGCATTTTTATCTCAGTGTGTTCTTTAGCTATTTTGTCTTGCAGCATTTTAATACCATACAACAACCCTTCGGGACGCGGCGGACAGCCGGGGACATAAACGTCAACGGGGAAAAGGTGGTTATATCCGGGCACTACACTATAGGAATTAGCGAAAATACCACCGCTGCAAGCACAGGCACCCATGGCAATCACCCATTTGGGTTCTGCCATCTGGTCATAGATGCGTTTTACCTGTGGGGCCATTTTCCAGGTCAGGGTGCCGGCGGTAATCATAAGGTCGGCTTGCCGGGGAGAAGCCCGGATGATTTCCATGCCGAAACGTGAAATATCAAAACGGGAAGCGGCTGTCGCAATGAATTCGAAGGCGCAACAGGCCGGAAAACACACTGTCGTCCACAAAGAAGAGCGTTTTGCCCAGTCCAGCGCCCAATCAACGGTAGTCAATAAAACATTGTATTTGATCTGCTCATCCAGCCAGGCGTCCGGATCAGCGATAACGCTGGCGCTATTGGCCTTGAGGGCCTCGATCTGCAAGCCTTCATTCAAATCCAGGCTTCTGCTGTTAAAAGGGCAATACTCACTCTGGTTGTCTATTTCCACTCCAGTACTCCCTTTTTCCAGGCATATATATATGCTATTACTATCAGAAGAATGAACACCAGGATACTGATGAACCCGACCCAACCCAATATACGCAGTCCCACTGCCCAGGGATAAAGAAAGAGTACCAGTACATCCAGGGCAATAAACATCAGCGCATAAAAATAGTAGCGGAAATTGAACCTGACCTGTGTCCTGCCGGAAGTCTCCATGCCGCATTCAAAGGTTGAGTTTTTGACAGCATTGGGCTTCCTGGGAGCCATACCGATCAACCTTAAAAAGACCGGTAAAATAACCATTACCGCTGCAAAACCAACAGCGACCACGATAAACAAGCCGATATAAGCGTAATCAATTAACAAAAAACTGCTCCCACTGGATCAAGTTAAGCTATCTTACTATGATTGACTGTCATGTTGCAATAAACGTATAAGGACAAACTAATATGCAGTTCCCGGGGTGTGGAAATGCTGTTTTATGAGACCTGCCTGTCATTTTGTTATAATAAACACAGTTATCTCATAAAAGCAGGAAAATAGATGAGGGTTATTGCAGGTTCGGCCAAAGGTTTTCCTTTAAAAGGCCCACCCATGAAGTTGACCCGTCCGGCCACCGACCTGGTGCGGGGGGCCACTTTCTCTATTCTGGAAGGGCTGGCTGCTGACTGGTCGCTGGTGCTGGACCTGTATTCCGGCACGGGCGCTATGGGCATTGAGGCCTTGAGCCGGGGAGCGGGCTGGGCGGACTTTGTTGACCGCCAGCGAAGGTGTTGTGATATAATTAAGGATAATTTAGATAAAACTCGGCTGGCCGAGCAGGCTCATGTTTATTGCTGTGAAGTAGAAAAGGCCATCGGCTTCCTGGACCGGGAATATGATATTATAATCATGGATCCACCCTACCGCAACCGGGAAATCGGGGAGATTATTACCAGGGTGGCCAATTCTAAACTGGTAGGAGCCGAGACCATTGTTGTGGTGACTCATTCACCCCATTTGACTCTGGAAACCAGCTACCCGCCCTTGAGTTTAATTAAAGAGCGGAGACATGGCGATAGCTGTATCGCCCTTTACCATAAAGAGGTTAAAGCTTGACGATCGCTAAACTGATCATCGGCATTTACGACCGGCCTGTCGGTGGCAAAGGTTAATCTATTTGACAAAAAAGAGCGATTATTTAACAATAAAACAATAAAATTCAGGAGGTATTCTAAATGGCTTACAAAATTAGTGACGATTGTATCAGTTGCGGTGCTTGTGAATCCGAATGCCCTAATGGAGCAATCAAAGAGGGTGACACCTCTTTTGTAATTGATCCTGCCAAGTGCACCGAGTGCGTGGGTT
>CAITCX010000179.1 GCA_903890885.1 uncultured Dehalococcoidia bacterium | reverse complement strand
TTTTCCAATTAATCGCGGCGCCTGCCCCGCGGTCAATAACTGCATACGTCAAGCCAGCGGTCAATATATAGCTGTCTTGAGTTCTGATGATGCATGGGAACCCACCAAATTGGAGAAACAGGTGGCCTTCCTGGATACTCACCCTGAGATAGGAGCTGTCTTTACCAGGGTCTTATTTATCGACGAAACCAGCCGCTTGATAGAGTCCAAAGATAATATATATTTCCATGTTTTTGACCAGGGTAATCGGACCAAGGAGGCCTGGCTGAACTATTTCTTTTACCGTGGAAATTGCCTTTGCCATCCCAGTCTTTTAATCAGAACAAGTTGTTATGATGAAGTCGGTTTATATGATGAAAGAATGGCGAGTCTGCCTGATTTTGATATGTGGGTAAGGGTATGCTTAAAATATCAAATACATATTCTTGATGAAAAGCTGGTGCGTTTCAGGCTAATGCAAGGTGAAACCAATGCCAGTGGGAACCGTCCTTCAAACCATATTAGAATTCGCTTTGAATCTCTCCAAATATACCAACATTATCTAAAAATAAATGACAAAGACATGTTTATTAAAGTATTCCCTGAAGCTACCAGATATGGCAGCATAGAGAGCAAATATATCCCATATTTCTTAGGTCGCCTGGCGATTGATGTCCCCAGTAAAACCTGCCAATTTTGGGGATTAGAGGTGTTAAACAGTTATATGGAAAGAGACCAGATAGGCAGCGAGCTTGAAAGAAATTACGGATTTCGGTATACGGATTTATACCGGTTAACTGCCCAATATGATGTTTTTAATATTTTCCCCGTTATCTCACAGCAAATCTCGATGCAAAAAAGAGGCAAGTTACTTAAATCTGCATTTTGGATACATCAGAAGCTATCTGGTATGGTCCGGAGATATATTATTAGATAAATTAGTATAACCTTCAACGGTTTATAGGTTACTTTACATCATCATTAACAAATTTGTTTTACCTATTTATTTGGGCATTTATTCCAATCAAAAGGTTGCCCGTTTCTCGGATCAATAATGGCTGAATCATTCCAGGAACGACGCTCCTCGTCCGGTTTTGCATAATTATATAGAACATTCACAAAATATATCAGCGTCGTTGGTTCAGGGTGAATATTTTTGATACCGTGCCAGTAAAGGCCGGGTATTCTTACCAGTTGCGGTTTCTGCGAACTGGCCACGATTTCAATAAGTTTTCCTTTTGTTGAAGGGGACTCAATTCTGTCATCATAGGCGCAGATTTTCAATGCGCCGTTTACTACATAGAAGTAATCCACCTGTCCACGCAGATGCCTGTGCCAGGCCCTGATTATGCCAGGATAAGTGAAAGAGGTATTAACCTGCACTATCTGGTCATCTTGAAAGAATTCCTTCCAGTCCAGCCTTAGCGATTCCATAAAGAATCCGCGTTCATCCGGAAATATCTTAAGTTCGCAAGTCCTGACTCCAGGTAAGTCCTTATATTCTTTAACTTCCATGTATGTATTTCTCCTAAGCTGTATGTCCTTTTTCCTTTAAATAATCTTTAAGACCTTCTTGCCAGGGCCTCATTTGGCTCATTCCTAATAGATGCAATTGATAGTTCCTCAAAACTGAGTTACTGGGTCGTTTGGCCTTTTGCGGGTACTGGTCGGAAGTGATGGGAATAAGCGGTGTTTTAATGCGTATTACGTCCAGTGTCTCGCGCGCCAGGTCATACCACGAGCATGTTCCGCTGTTGGTGATGTGAAAGGTCCCATAATATTCTGTATCGATTATTTGTGAAATCTTAGATGCTAAATCTAGAGTATAAGTGGGCGAAAAGACCTGATCATTAACCACTCTCAATTCAGGCTTTTCTCTGGCCAGTCTTATCATGGTCTCAATGAAATTGCCGCCTTTGCCTAAAGCTCCAGCAGCACCAAATAAGCCTGAACTTCTTATTATCAAATATTTTTGACAGAGACAGCGCACCAATTCCTCTCCGGCCAATTTGGATTTGCCGTAGACACTCAATGGTACAGGATTATCAAACTCTGTATAACCGTCAGGGGGAATCAACGCTTCTCCCCCGAATATATAGTCCGTGCTGATATGAACCAGCTTGGCGCCTACCTTCTGAGATTGGACCGCCACATTGCGGGCCCCCAGGGCATTCACTGCAAAGGCTGTATCTTGTTCGGTTTCGCAATCATCCACCCTGATAAAGGCGGCGGTGTTAATTACAACCTCAGGCTGATATTTTACGAAGGCTTTTTCAACCGAAGCCATATCCGTGATCTCAATCTCACGCTGAGTCAACGAAATCAAATCCTGGCCTTTGAATACCCGGCAGAGATCCGTTCCGAGTTGGCCATCGGCGCCTATAACTAATACTTTCATCTTATCTCCACGCGCTACGCGATACGCTGGACGCTTTACGCTATACGCTTTCTCCGTCCTGCTGGTTCTCCGTCCCGCGTCCTTCGTCTCAGCGTCCCACGTACATCCGGTCATAATAACCCGTGTACTCTCCGCTTTTTATCCTCTGCCACCAGTCTTTATTGTCGATATACCATTGAACCGTTTTTTTCATTCCTTCTTTAAATGAAATTGCAGCCTTCCAGCCAAGTTCACGCTCGATCTTGGAAGCATCGAGGGCATAACGCCTATCATGTCCCGGCCGGTCAGTCACATATTTTATCAGACTTTCGGATTTATCTAGCTCTTTTAAGATAAACCTTACTATATCCAGATTGGTTTTTTCTATATTCGAACCGACATTATAGATCTCCCCTGGACTACCTTTTAGAATTACACATTCGAGCGCACGGCAATGGTCTTCTACATATATCCATTCCCGGACGTTCATCCCATCTCCATAAACCGGAATATCTTTTCCTTCTAGGGCATTGGTAATAACCAGAGGTATTAACTTCTCAGGAAACTGAAAAGGACCGTAGTTGTTTGAACACCTGGTTATCATTACCGGCAAGCCGTACGTCTTCCAATATGCCCGGCAGAGCAGGTCAGCTGAAGTTTTACTGGCTGCATAGGGGCTATTAGGGAGCAAAGATGCATTCTCAGCCGATTTTCCGATTTCCAGCGAACCATATACTTCGTCAGTAGAAACCTGGACGTACTTCTTGACCTGGTTTTTTCTTATCCCTTCCAGCAAAACCTGAGTACCCTTAATATTGGTGTCTATAAAAGGAGAGGAATCCTGGATACTCCTGTCCACATGTGATTCGGCTGCAAAGTTTATTACGATATCCACGCCATCTCTTAATAAGCTATCTACTTGAACCCTGTCAGTGATGTCACCTTTGATGAATCGATATGATGGTGACTCTTTAAAACCTTTCAGATTCTCCAGATTTCCGGCGTAGGTCAACTTATCCAGATTGATTACCTTCCAATCTGCATGTTGTTTAGTTATGTAATGTATAAAATTACTGCCGATAAAACCAGCACCACCCGTGACCAATATCTTCATATTATTTCTCCCCGTTATACGCTATGCGTTTTCTCCGCCCCGCGTCTTAGCGCCACGCGTCTTAGAGTCCTGCGTCTTAGCGCTCCGCGTCTTAGCGTCCTGCGCTTACAACACCACTTTTGAATTATCACCCACAAATAAACACAGCGGTTTAAAACCTGGTTCTTGTTTCATAATCTCAGACTCTGACCCAATGATACTATCACCTAGCCGTTCGATATTGTTGATGCGGCACTTTCTAAGTATAACGGAGTGCTCTATCGAAGATTTTTCTATTAAGGTCCCTTCGCCTATACTGGTAAAAGGTCCAACAAAGGAATTTTTGATCTGGCAATTTTCAGAAATAGAAACAGGTCCTCTGATTACACTGTTCTCAATTAAGGAACCCTCGCCGATATATACTCTTCCAGAGACTTTGCTGTTTGGATCAACAGTACCCCTGATGTCTCTCTTTAAGTAATCATCGAGCACTACCCGGTTAGCTTCTAACAGGTCGTCTTTCTTTCCGGTATCCAGCCACCAACCCTTCAGAATATGACTATCTACCGTTTTTCCGTCATTAATCAATTGTTGAATAGCGTCTGTGATTTCCAGTTCACCCCGGAACGAGGGTTTGATCTTGGTAATAGCCAGATGGATATCCGGTTTAAAAAGGTATACCCCAACTAGAGCCAGATCGCTTTTGGGAACTTTTGGCTTTTCAACCAGCTTTATCACTTTACCAGCGGCATCCAGTTCTGCCACGCCAAAAGCCCTGGCATCAGCCACCTTCTTCAATAATATAAGGGCATTAGGCAGTGCGGACTTAAATTCGTCAACAAAGGCTTTTATCCCGCCTTCAATCAAATTATCGCCCAGAAACATCAAGAAAGGAGAGTCGCCCAGAAAACTCTCAGCGGTCTTAACCGCGTGGGCCAGTCCCAGCGGATTAGCCTGGGGAATATAGGTTATTTTTAGCCCCCATTTTGAGCCGTCGCCTACGAACTCACGGACATAATGCCCGGTATCCGGATCAATAATCACCCCGATATCGGTAATTCCGGCTTCTTTTACTTGCTCCAGCACATAAAATAATATTGGCTTATTGGCCACTGGCAGTAATTGTTTGGCCATGGTGTTGGTCAATGGCTTAAGTCGGACGCCTTTCCCGCCTGATAATATGAGAGCTTTCATTATTTCACTTCCTTGACATATAAAATATTAATCCGTTCTCAACCTTGATATACGGCTAAGATTCTCAAATAAGAGTTATTATATATTGTTAATTACTATAACAACAGTCTTATTATTATACAATCATCTTGGTGTTAAAGCCGGTAATTCAGTCCATCTTTTAACCCTCTGACCAAACCCCTAAATATCTTTGAGTCCTTTCCGAATAGTTTGATTGAATAGTATGGAAACATGAGCACTATTTGACTGGTGATGAAAATAATTTTCCTCAGGCCTTTAAGGTTCTTTCTGGCAAACATAAAAGGATTTCTCATATTATAATATGCCTGTACCGGACTGTTTATCCATTCAGCATTTACTTTGTGCCAGACGGTTGGAGAAGGGACGTAAAGACAACGATACCCGGCTTTTCTGGCCCTGAAACAATAATCGGCATCTTCAAAATATGCGAAGTATTCCGCGTCCAACAACCCTACCCTGTTTATTACATCTCTTTTAATCAAAATGGCGCAGCCGCAGATATAGGGCACCCTACTGGGTAAATTGTAAGAATCCATTTTTTGCCCCTTTCCCAGATGAGATGCATAACCCAAAAGCCCTATCTTCGCTCCGGCACTCCAAATCCGGTCTGGATTCTTATAATACATCACCGCCGGACCAGCGATACCGATGTTCTGATCACCTTGGATGGCCCCTAACAAATCTTTTAAAATACCCTTACTAACAACTGTATCATCATTGAGAAGCAGAATGTAAGGAGCAGCTGATTCTCTTATTCCAACGTTATTGCCTTCAGAAAAGCCCAGGTTACGCTTGTTTTCGACTATTCTAATAGATGGATATCTTTTTTTTATGTTCTGGAGCGACTCATCCTTTGAACCATTATCTACAATAATTACCTCATAGGCAGGGTAATCGATTTGCGTAACAGATTGCAGGCATTCGAGTACATCCTCGCCGCCATTATAATTTAATATCACTATAGATACTGATGGATTTGCAATATTTACAGACTGCATAAGACTTATTCCTTTATTCCGGATGTAAGGTTCATAAACTAGAAAGTTGGACTTCTCAACACTCTAAGATTTTAGCTGCTCCGATAAATCTGAGAGCATGCATCATTACTAATTATCACCTAAATAACGCATATTTGTAGTCAATTTGGTAAGATCTATTCGCTTGCTCAATCACTTAATTTTTTTATCAAGGTTTTACTATTTAATGATTAACGCCATCTTTGAATCCAAATATTTGCCCCGGAATTTTTTAGAAACAATGGCAATAATTCTTGAAGTTTTTTCAGGTGAGTCTGAGCAAGATAATTCGCAAAGAAAACGATTTTAAAGCTACTGTTATAAGAT
>CAITCX010000178.1 GCA_903890885.1 uncultured Dehalococcoidia bacterium | reverse complement strand
CCAGGCGGACTGAAGGAAGAACAGCGTGCCAACCACTGCCTGGAATGCGGAGAATGTGTCAAAGTCTGCCCGCAGAAAATAGACATTCCCTCCCAGCTAAAGAAAGTTCACGCAGAATTGTCTAAATTCCGTGGACCTCCTCCCGGCCCTCCACCGGGTTCCAATGTTTCATTTGAGGAAAAATAGTTCCTTAATTATCCAGACTTCTTAATAATCGAGGCCATTCTTTCGAATGGCCTCTCTTGTTTGCAATTAATTGCTTTTTATTCCTTTTTAAAAGAGTAAATAATCGCGACCTCAGTCAGGAAAACCAGATTTCAAAATCACAACCTGTTATTCCTGCCCCTTCAACCCCCCGGCGACGCTTTTCAACATGGTCAGTATCCACACCACGGCCCTTTGCACTTCCAGCGGTTCCTGCCCCAAAATCCTGGCCACATACGGATCCAGGCTGGTTTTCTCTGTGCCGGCCGTCTTCCGGTCTTCTCTTCTATCAGGGGTGGACATATAACCCGCCAGCGTAAATATCTCAGGCTCGCTGAATCCCAGCGGCGCTGCGATCTTCTTTAAAACTTCGGCAGAAGGAAAGCGTTCCCCTTTTTCAATTCTCCCCAGGTGGGATATAGATACCCCGGAAGTCCTTGAAACCACATACAACGTTAACTCCCTGGATTGCCTGCGCTGTTTCAATAATTTCCCCAGGTTGGTTTTAAAATTTCCGCCTTCTATTATATTGTCCATTGTCTTTCCATATACCTGCAATTCATTTCTAATAACTGGTTACTCTTATAACCCAACAACAGCCTCAGCTTATATGAGCAGAGGCTGTTATCATTATCTTGATTTACCGGGTTCACGTTAAAGGCTAATATTATTTTTTAGAGCTTGTTCCCTTCTTCTTGCGTGGAGGAGTTTTTAATTCGTGCTTCCTTTCTTTCATGGATTCTTCATCGCCAACTTTGTCTTCGATTTTGCGGTACTCGAAGGTTTTCTGGCGGATCTTGTCTAAAATAAGGATCAAGCTCTTGAGTTCTTGTTCTGTCAGCGCTGAAAAGATGGCCTTGGGCAATTCGCGCGAAGGCTTGACGGCCTGATCGTACAATCTCTGGCCTTTGGGGGTGATGACCAGGCGCAGGGCACGGCGGTCCTTAAGGTCTCTGATGCGTTCCACCAGGCTATCTTTTTCCATACGATCGATGATCAGCGTAATGGTATTGGTATTGCGGTCCAGCCATTTGGCTACGTCGGTAGGCAATACGGGGTCGCCGATGTTCCTGATGGCGGCCAGTACCGAGAACTGCTGCGGCGTCAGTTTGACCCTGGCGAAGGCCGATTCAGCGCATTTTACGGTCGAATCGGTGGTCAACTGGAGAAGCGACCAGGCACCCTGGATGGGATCTTCGATGTTGAAATTAATAGGCATTTTCTTTCCTCTCTCCTACCACTAGCTAGTTAATTCTCTACTACGAGCAGTATAACACAATAGCACAAATTAAAACACAAGTATTTATTCTGTATATGAGTTGTGTCAGCTCTTCATATTAACATACTGGAGCGGAACCCCCCAATCCTGATCATCGAGCAGGCGCATGATTTCCTGCAGGTCGTCTATCTGCTTGCCGGTTATCCTGAGCTTGTTGTCCAGAATGGCCGGCTGAACTTTAATCTTAAGGCCTTTGATGTATTTAACCATTTTCTGGCCTATTTCTTTAGAAATCCCCTCGATCACCTTGATATCCAGTTTAGCTACGCTGGTGGAAACCGTGTCTATCTCTCCGCTTTCCAAACTCTTGGGGTCCACTTTTTGCCGTATACATTGGCCTATGAGCATATCCTTGACGGTCTTAACCTTCCATTCGTCACCGCTGACAATGTGGATGTTCTTTTCTTTTTGATCGAGTTCAATTTCAGTCTTGACACTGCGGAAATCGTAGCGCGTGGCTATTTCGCGCCGGGTATTGTTGATGGCATTCGCCAGAAACTGCAGATCCACCGAGCTCACTACATCTAACGATGGCATTTTCTGCCTCCCCTGAGTTAATCTTACCTTTAAATTCTATCACTTCTCAGTGATAACTTCTAAACTTTAAGCCTTAATTGCCCTGGCCTTTTCAGGGCTGAGCAGGCATAAAACCGGCCAGCTTTTTATCCAGCGCGGCTTTGTCCGGGAAGGCCCCCACTGAAAATAGTCTCAAAACGCCCTGGTTGTCCACCAGGCAACTGGTAGGGGTGTAGTGGATCTGGTAAACCCGGCCTGCCTGCCAATCCGCATCCAGCAATATCGGGAAACTATAATTGCGGCGTTCAACAAAAAGGCGCACTTTCTCAGCGTCCTCGCCCAGATTGATGGAAAGAAAAAGTACGTCGCCGCGATCCTTCCATTCATTATATAACTTTTGAAATATCGGCATTTCAGTGACGCAGGGAGGACAGGTAGTTGCCCAGAAATTAATTAAGACCGTTTTTCCCAGTAAACCGCTCAGACGTACGTTGTTCCCGTTCAAGTCCTTAAGTGTAAAATCCGGGGCAGGTCGATTGACCAGTTCAACCACGTTGTTCTGGGTAATCGCGCAGGCAGCCCCAGCCGCTATAACAGCGGTGAGGACCGTCAATAAGGCCATCTTAAAAAAGGCTTTGGCATTAAATATATTCATACCTTTCACCACATCACCAGGCGTACCAGTTCAATTTGTCCAGCCATATCAGGACACCCGTTGCCATCAGTAAAAACCCGCCGATTATATTGACCCAGGCTGAAAAGCGTTTTAACCACAGCAATAGAGGCCGGAGAGAATCCAGGGCCAACCCGAGCGCTAAAAAGGGCAGTCCCAGCCCCAGGGAGTAT
>CAITCX010000177.1 GCA_903890885.1 uncultured Dehalococcoidia bacterium | reverse complement strand
GCTTTTCGTGTAGGTCTTGTGATCCTTTATGTACAACTCATCATTTCCACGAGCACAGTAGATATCCTCGTAGAGCGCTTTGGCCTTAGCTTTATGCATATCGGTGCTGATAAAACGGACGTTCAACTTTCCAATGTCGGTCATCTCGACTTTGGCGACAACGGTGCGAGACTTGCTCCAGCTCTGTGCCTGGTACATAAAAGCGTGATAGCGCTTGAAGCCTGCTGGTTGCTTCTCTACGAATTTAATCAGGGGTTCGACATGTTTGAGCAAAACGTTATTGCCGGTCAGACCGGTCACACTATAGCAATCCGTTTGCTGGTCAAGGTAGGTAAAGACTTCTGGAACTGAATAATGGCTGTCACCACGGTAGACAAGGCAAGTGTCCGGCCACTGTTGGCGGATACGTTCCACAATCCGTTTAACGTACGAAACGATCTCCTTACCTCCAGGGCGCTTGCCCGGTCGCAGTATCGTGGTGATCAGTTTGCCACTGAACCCTTCATACACATGCAGAGGCTGATAGCAGGTCTCCTGATGATAACCGTTGAACAAAGCCAGTTGCTGATTGCCGTGAACGACATCATCAGTATCATCAAAATCCAGGACAATGACCTCGGGAGGCTCGTTATACGAAGCGAGAAAATGATCCACAAAGCACTGCGCCATCCGATAGAGTTCTTGACGGGTAATCATGTTTTCAAGTCTGCTGAATGTCGGTTGACTGGCTAAATCATGGTCACTTTCAGGCAAAAGGCCAAGGGCCATTTTCAGTGCAGGATCTTTGCGCAAACTGTTGCTGTCATTGGCGTCTTCGTATCCACAGGCAATTTGCAAAATACGCTGAGTGAGCAGTTCTGTTTTCTGGTGAGTAATCGAAGAAGAACGTCGAGTATCATTGATGCACTTGGCCAGCATGGTGATGAGCCCAAGCTTTAATTCGGTTTCTCTCAGGAGTAACACACCGGCATCGCTTGTGATATTGCCACCTTGGAAATCAAGAGCAACTTTTTTGCCCTTTACTGAGGCAACGGCTGAAGCAGCATTGTATGAAAATAATGTTTGTTGTGTACTCTCTGATGTGACTATATTCTGATGAAGGGGTTGCATAAATATCGCGTCTTATTAGCTGACTTTAACTACCAGTAATATAACGATTTGCGGTATTTTTTGCCCCCTTTTTTTGTTTATTGATGAATAATTCAGGTTAAGAGAGCATTTTTTATTATTGACGCTTTTATGGGTACATATTTTTTTCAATCTTGCTTGCAAGCTTTGTAGAATGGGCATTCTCGACTCCCGCCATCTCCACTAAGTACCTATCCAACGAAATCCAACGAAGTCTAAAAGCCCCTTATTTTGCAGGGGCTTTTGCTTTTTTATGGTCTAATAAAGCACAACAAAGCATAGCGGGTTCCACCTGTTTTAGGTACCTTTAATGGGAGCCATTGACTGCATACCGCTTTCTGATTTTAAAAAGGTACCCAAAACCTCCAAGAAGTGTACTCATGCCTAAGAAGATCGTCCCTTTAACCGACGCAAAAATAAAGGCTTTTAAGGCTGGAGATAAGGCCGGAACTTTGTTTGATGGCGGAGGCCTTTTCTTGTATATCCCTCCAAGAATATTTACCGATGAAGGCTTGCCGCTTCCGGAGTCAAAGCTATGGAGACTCAAGTATACCTTTAACGGAAAATCAAAAAAGATTTCTTTTGGTGCTTATCCGATAGTGAGCCTTGCGAGAGCAAGAGAAAAGAGAGACGCTGCAAGAGGATTGCTTGCCGACGGGGTGGACCCGCAAGAAGATAAAAAGAGAATCGCGTCCACTGAAAGGATCGAGCAAGAGATCACTGAAAATACGCTTGAAAAGATCGCTATGCAGTGGTACAGGGTTGCGTCGACGGAATGGACAGAAGGGCATGCAAGGACGGTATTATCGCGACTGAAGAGGGATCTCCTGCCGACACTTGGAAGTAAGCTCATATCCGCCATAACAACACGGGACGTGCTCGACGCTTTGCGCATTGTCGAGTCGCGCCAGGCATTTGAAACAGCGCACCGGATAAAAACAATCATCGGTCAGATTTACGCTTTCGCGCTGATAAGTGACACCCCCGGTGTGACGAATAACCCCGCCGCCGGCCTCGGGAAGGCGCTTAAAATGCCAATCAAGAGGAATATGCCGGCGATTCTGGATCCGAAAGAGTTTGGGCGCCTGCTTGCCGATATCGACACCTATGCCGGTTCTTTCGTGGTCAAGTGCGCCCTACGGCTCGCCCCGGTGCTTTTTGTACGCCCAGGGGAGCTGAGAAACGCGAAGTGGGCCGACGTGGATCTCGGCGCGGGGATCTGGAATCTTCCAGCAGAGGATACAAAGCTCACTGTGAAAGAGAAGGCGAAAAGAAAAGGGCAAGTGCATGCTGTGCCGCTCTCAAAGCAAGCCGTTGCTATACTCAAAGAGCTCCATCCGTTTACCGGTCGCAGTCAATATGTTTTCCCTGGACGCGCTGCATCGCGTGTTATGTCCGGTAATACGGTCAACCAGGCATTGCGTACAATGGGATGGGACGGAGAAACCGTTTGTGGCCATGGATTTCGCGCCACTGCTCGTACGATGCTTCACGAAACGCTCAACTTCTCGCCTGACGCGATTGAGGCGCAATTAGGGCACCGCGTGCCTGATCGGCTCGGATCTGCTTACAACAGATCAAAGCACTTGACAGAGAGGGTAAAAATAATGCAGGTTTGGGCGGATTATCTTGATGAGATCAAGGGGAAATAATACGCTACTTTTATCAGGTTATTTTTCATTTTCTGATATTATTTTGCATTATTTTAATTTACTTGTTGCAAATTAAAATAATAATGTGCATATTTAATCAGAAGGTAATTGAGACAAACAACAAAACGGAGATCGAAAATGACACAGACAAACAAATTACCAGAGATCGGAAGAAAGATGTACATCGTAGATGGTTACATGACAGGGTCAGAAATAACGATTAAGGATGC
>CAITCX010000176.1 GCA_903890885.1 uncultured Dehalococcoidia bacterium | reverse complement strand
CCTAAATCCGAAGAAATGGGTAGGCATTATTGGTTGTGTCAATGCAGCTGCGGAAATAAGCCAACTGTTGGGGGCTGGCGTTTAATTGCAAATAGTGTCAGATCGTGTGGATGCTTAAAGACAGATTCAACGCGGGCCCTTGATCCTTCTGGTGCCCCAGCATATAAGAAATACATGCGTATGTATATGCGCAATGCCCAAGTCGCGAAGCGTACATTTTCTTTAACCTATGACCAATTTGTATCCTTAATTAAACAGAGTTGTCACTTCTGTGGTGCTCCGCCGACCAGAATTATAAGCAGACGGTCTGTGCGAGGAGACCTGACGTACACTAATATAGTAGTCAACGGTATAGATAGAAAAGACAACTTAATAGGTTATGAGATAGAGAATGTTGTTCCTTGCTGCACACGGTGTAATCGTTCGAAGTTAACCGCAACATATGCTGAATTTGTCAGTTATCTTGATCAACTAGTAGCCTATAGAACACAAGGACCTATAAATTTATGATCAATATTACAGTGGTGGGCCGGAAAGAGGCGCAGCATTGCATGTTCCCGCGGAATATGGCAGTCATAAGCATCTACACGCCGGGCGACCAACCTGCACGCATAGAGCACGAGCGCCGTAGCCAGGTACTGCAACTTTGTTTTGATGATCTGTCTGACCCTAAATACAAAAACAAGCGCATAGTTGGCGGCAGCCGGGATGGCGGCTATATTCAGCTCTTCACAGCTGCACAAGCTCTGGAGATAAAGGCCTTCGTGTCAGGAATGCTGGCGGCCGGCATATCGCGGTTCGTTGTGCACTGCGATGCGGGCGTATCACGCAGCCCCGGCGTGGCGGCGGCCCTGGATGTTGTCTTCAACAATGCTAAAAATATCCGGCGGGGATGGGAATGTTATAACCGGATGGTATATACTAAGGTTCTGACGGCCTTTAAGGGCCCGGCGGTGCAACATGACTAAACGAAACCGCCGGATCCTATGGGGCCATGTTAAGGGTATTGCGCATGTCCTGCTGCAGCTCATAGGTGTTGCAGCCATATACTGGGCGATATTTGTCAGGGAACCTGCCCCGACGATTATACCACCCTCCGTGGCGGATATTACTATAGAGGGGGTCTCAAAATGAGCAAACCTTGTAACTGCAAACTCTGCAAAGAAAACAAAATGATGCGCCACATCATTGGGCTGCTACCTAAGAAAGAGGCCGCCTGGCTTACGGATTTCTACAACGTACATATCCATAAGGATATGGACCTGGAGTATTATTACAGCATTGTCTCCGGTGATTGGCCATCAGCGGTGGAAATACTCACGTCGGCATTACACACAGCAAAGGCTAAAAGGAAGTCACTATGACCGTCGAAGATCTCCTCAGTCAATTAAAGCTGCAGCTTGATATAGGCGCGCTGAAACTCACCGATGAGGTTATTCTGCACACCGGCAATGGGTGGTATCGCACTGCGGCCACAGCGGCGCCGCCCGTTATCGTGAAAGATTTCCGGAAAGAGGAAGTGACATTATTCTTCACCCAGGAGGCTAGACTATGAAAACCGCAATGCAAAAATTTATTGATGAATTGGAGTTAGGCAAAACTTACGACCCAACCGGCAGATTTAAAGGGATGGGAGTTATTGATGTAATTATTGCACGAGGAAAAGAATTACTTGCCGAAGAACAAGCGCAAAATCCGGGCGCACCTTGTGGTAGACCACATTGTCTCGCTCCGGTGGATATACAAAAGCCGAGCGCACCGGCTTCGTTGGTGGAGGAGTTGGGGAAACTGGAAGTTTTTGATGTTATTTTAGAACATGATTCGGCTACACAGTACCACATGGTAGACGAAGATGAAATGCTTAAAATAATATCCCACTACGCGCCCATCGCTTCCGAGCCTAAAGAAGTGGTGCAAAGCGAAAACTCTATATTGCCAAAGGGATTCGCGCTATGCTCAGAGTGTGGTGGCAATGGTTATGTGCTTGAAAAATCCGGTATGGGCGAAGAACAAGAGCCCTCGTCGTGTCCCGATTGTCATGGTAAAGGGTTGATAGCCATAAAAGAATTAGGCTACCACAAAGTTCCCACCGCTACCAAGCCCGACGTAAGAGAAAAACCATGAAGCATTTCACCGTTAAAGCCCGGGGTAAAACCTATCCTGTCCGAGAGGACTTACAATCATGGGCGTTCTTCTGGAACGCAGAACAGCGCTGCTGGATCCGTGAGGGTGTTGATGAGCATGATGTAGGCTTCTTCCAGATGAAAGTAAACAACCCCACCTGTTGTGGTCTTAAAATACCCTGGACTGGTGTGATACTGGAGCTAATACCAGAACCCGATTCCGTAGTTACAGACGAAATGCTAGCGGAGTTCGACAAGGAGATGAAAAATGGAACTTAAAAAAGGATTAGAAGTAAGCACCGATGACTTCTGGTATGATCTCACCTACGGTGGATACCTCAAGCCTGAGGAGATGTGCGCCAACCCGCGGGATGCTGAGCGGGTCAATGCAGCTATTGCGCTGCTGCAGGAGTTTCAGCAGGCGTGCGAAAAGGAGGGCCTCATACAATAATGTTGCGTTTAATACATAGATTTTGGTATAATTTTATATGCGCAACCAGTATATGCCTTTTATTCCTAACCAAATTATCCGCCATAATCGGCTGGTGTTTATTAAGTTAACACAAGGAAAATGGACTATTATCGACGAGATAGACTACGATAAAGTAAAGCAATTTAAATGGCATACTTCGGTGCCAAAAGGTGGTAAAACATATTATGCTCGGACCATACCTCCAGGTGCAGGTAAGCGTCGCATATCTATTAAATTGCATCAGATACTGCGCCCCTGTGCTAGGTACTTTGAGGTGGACCATAAAAATAGAAATGGATTAGACAATCGGATATCAAACTTAAGAGTGGTTACACACGCTGAAAACATGCTAAACAAAAGCCTACGTCTGGATAACCCTACTGGCCACACAGGAATTAGTTGGGATAAGTTACATAATAGGTGGCATGCAGGCTTATGCTTGCAGGGGCAAGCGAAACATCTGGGCTTCTTTACTTGTTTTAAAAAAGCTTTGGCGAGCAGAAAAGCCGCCGAAATTAAGTATTTCGG
>CAITCX010000175.1 GCA_903890885.1 uncultured Dehalococcoidia bacterium | reverse complement strand
TGTCTCATTTGCCGAAAACAAAAACAATGACAGATAAATATTAGCGGTATCAAAAAAAAGGGAGTCCAGTTTTAACTGGACTCCCTTTTTGAAGTCACACTGATCGTTTGTTTCAGGCAGATTTGTGGAACTTGCCCATGAAATCCACTGTCTTCTGTATTTCCTCGAGTGAAACCGCATTGTAAATTGAGAAGCGGATGCCGCCGACGGAACGGTGGCCTTTAAGGCCTATTAAGCCTTCCTTCTGGGCATCGGCAATAAATTTATTTTCCAGTTCTTCAGTAGGCAGTCGCATGGTCACGTTCATCCAGCTCCGGCTGTCTTTCTCGACCGGGTTTTTGTAGAAATCCGGGGCAGAGTCGATGGCACCGTATAACAGGTTCTTCTTGGCTTCGTTGATCTTCTCTACACCGGCCAGGCCGCCCTTGCTCTTGATCCACTCCAGTACCAGTTTCATGATATAAATGCCGAATACCGGAGGAGTGTTGTAGAGGGATTTATTGTCAGCATGGGTCTTGTAGCTTAAAAGTGTCGGCAAACCTTTGTTGGCTTTCGCCAGGAACTCGTCACGTATGACTACCAGCGTCACTCCGGCTGGTCCGAGGTTCTTTTGTGCCCCAGCGTAGATCAGTGAAAACTTCTTGAAATCACAGCGCCGTGAGGCGATGTCTGAAGACATATCGGCTATCATTGGGACTTTGCCGGTTTCCGGGAATTCCTGGAACTGGCTGCCTTCGATGGTGTTGTTGGAGCAAATGTGCAGATAGGCCACATCATCGGGGTATTTGATTTCACTCATCTTCGGAACCCGGCGATATTTCTCTTCCTTGGAGGAAAAAGCCACGTGCGCTTTGGCCACGATCTGGCATTCCTTAAGGGCTCTCGCGGCAAAATCACCCGTATCAACATATGCAGCTGTCTGACCGGGACCGATGAAGTTCATGGGTACCAGATCAAACTGAGTAGAGGCGCCGCCGCCCAGGAACAGCACGTGATACTCCGGCCCCAAGCCGAGCACTTCACGGACCAGCGCGATGGCCTGGTCGTTGACCGCTTCAAATTCCTTGCCGCGATGGGAGCTCTCGATGATGGACATTCCGCTACCCCTGTAATCGAGAAGTTCTTCCTGCACGATCTTGAGTACATCCAGAGGCAGGGCTGCCGGGCCGGGATTAAAATTGACATTTCTTTTTACCATTTGTCTCCTCACACTTATATAATTTCCGAGTTGATTCGCTGCCGTTGTTTTCGTTGAAAAACCAGGCTCTCTGGGCTTTGATAATTGTGAAAACAGTAACGCAAGCCTGATAACAATAGAACAATTTTATTATGCCATTGAGCTCTGAAAGCCGTCAAGGTTTAGTCTAGATAAAGGCAGGATTCGTCCCAAGTCCATTTCGGCTATTTTATTGCCTGTGTTTTTCTATTTCTTCTTTTAACGATTATTTTATTAATTGTGATTACGGCCATAAATATCCCGATCGTGATCACAATCGCCAGCCCAACACCCAGGATTGCCATGAGGAGAGAGGATTGGTTATTTGATGCTGCGCTTTCCGGTGGGGTTTTCGTATTGGATGGATTGTTGCGTGCAGAGGCTGCAGGCACAGTCGATTTATTAATAGAAGGTATCGCTGTCGACTCGCCTGGAACAGGCATTACCGGAGTTAAAGATGCTGGTGTCGGTACTGCCGGAACTGGCATAACCGGAGCCGGAAGTGCTGTTGCAGATGTGGTGGATGCAGGCGCAGTAGTGATTGAGGGTGATGATTTGGAGGTAGTTGGAACCGGAACGGCAGTAGATGTGGACAAAGCCGTAGATGTTGTTGCAGTGTTCTGCACAGATAAATTGGTGATGGTGCCGCCTATCAAGCCAGAGACATAGGAACCGCTTCCGGTTTCTGCTGTATACACTGCGTGTGGGTTAGAATCTGCATTGGATACTCGAATCGCCAGGTATTCGCTGGCATAGACAATGCCGGCAGTTTTTTGAGTAAACGTTTTTCTGACTGAAGGAAGACTGTAGATGGTCCCCAATGAGCTCAGGGTGAATGGTTTAAAGTTCGTCCCATTCCATGTTCCCACTTCAACCCTGCACAGACTCCCATCATTTTTCCCATCATTTATTCCCCAGTCACTGAGAGAAAATATCAATATATGCCATACTCCACCTGAGTACTGGGTATCGACTTGAAAAGGTTGGTCTGAAATCCACAGCGTGCTGGTACCGGCTGCGATCAGTACTTGATTATCCTCTCCGTTGTTGGCCGAACTGTTGGCCTGGTCCATTACGTATCCGCCGGATACTGCTTTCGAATGCAGGTTCCATGTCTGCTGGATGGTGCTATTATCAGAGGAGGCTGAAAGCGTAATGATTTGCTCTCCCTTGGCTGTTGATTCATAATCGCTGGCCATGACTGGCATATCTGGGATTACCAATAGTAATATTACTACCACGATAGCGATAATGGC
>CAITCX010000174.1 GCA_903890885.1 uncultured Dehalococcoidia bacterium | reverse complement strand
ATGGGCTGGATGCACGACACTCTAAAATATTTTTCTTCCGATCCAATTTACCGTAAATACGATCATAATAAATTAACCTTTCGGTTTTTATATGCCTTTTCCGAGAACTTTGTCCTGCCTCTGTCCCATGATGAAGTAGTCCACGGCAAAGGCTCTTTGCTTGACAAAATGCCTGGAAATGGCGAATTAAAATTGGCCAATTTGAGGCTGCTGCTGGGTTATATGTTTGCCCAACCGGGTAAGAAAATGCTTTTTATGGGTGGAGAATTCGGCCAATGGAGTGAATGGGACCACGATAGTAGCCTGGATTGGCATTTACTGGAATATGCTCCACATGCAGGGCTGCAGCAATGGACGGCTGATCTCAACCGGGTCTACCGCGAGGAGAAAGCCCTCTTCGAGTTGGACTGCGACGCCTCAGGCTTCCAGTGGGTCGACCTATCAGATGCTGAACACAGCATAGTCAGTTTTATCCGCCGCGGCCAAACCGTCAACGACAGGATACTGGTTGTTTGTAACTTTACCCCGGTGGCCCGTTTTAACTACCGGGTTGGTGTCCCGTATTCCGGCGAATGGGCAGAGATTCTGAACAGCAACGCCATTGAATACGGCGGCAGCGGCTATGGTAATTTCGGGCATACTACCGCGGAAGCCAAACCATTCCACCACCACAATTTCTCTCTCAACCTTACCCTGCCGCCTCTGGGAATACTGTTCTTTAAACATAAGTAAAAAAACTAACTCAATATGTTCAGGCAGTTTGCTGTCACCACTTATAGACCACCAGGCCGGCGGGGGACTTGGGGAAGAAGTAAGTAGACTTGCGCGGCATGCGATCACCAGCATCAGCGATAGCGCGGACAATCTGCGGACCGACTGGATTCAGGATGAAGGTCATTTGATATTCGCCGTCTTTGACCCGATTAATACAGTCCTGCCGATCGTGATTGTAGGCCAAAATAATGTCTTCTTTGTCTTTATTCAAGCCCACTATATTTTCAAGAATGACGTGATCCACCAGACTGACATCCAGCTTGCGGTACAACTCGCCGTGGAAGGCTGGCATCAACTGATCAGCCGTCTTTTGTCCACGCAGGGTCAGAATCAATATATTATCACCGTCTAAACCAAAGACGGCCAGACTGACTTTCTGCATATCGGGAGTCATGCCGGTCAAGCGAGCATCTACCTTCTCCCAGGCTTCAGGATCATCAAGCGCTACTTTCTCAATATCAAAAAAGGAGGCTAGCTGAGATGGCAGCCCTGTCAAAACCATCTTTGAAACGCCTCTGACCAATCGGTGGGTCGGCAATATCACCATGCCTGGATCAGCGAAATCGATCAGGCTGGTCATCACGAAATTGAAACCCTCATTACCGGTATATCCGGCAGTCTTCGCCGTCATTTCCCTTTTGTAGGTTAGAGCGCTATCGTAACGGTGATGTCCGTCAGCAATATAAAGAGGTTGTTTACCGATCTCATCTTGAATAGTTTTAATAGCTTCAAGCTGAGTTACCGCCCAGACCTGATGCCTCTCACCCCATATATCAGTAAAATCAATTAGAGGCGCCGCTTTTTCTTGCTCTACCAGCGTCCTTTTTATGATATTCTGCGGGTCTTCATACATGGCCAGCACCGGACTGGTGTTAGCCTGACAGGTATAAAGCATGCTTAAGCGATCACTTTTGGCCTTGGGAATT
>CAITCX010000173.1 GCA_903890885.1 uncultured Dehalococcoidia bacterium | reverse complement strand
CTTGAGTGTGGTTTTACCGTCATTGATCAGGGTAAAGCGCACCTCGGGATAGGCCAGGGTGTATTGACTAACCACCTCGGCAATTCTGGCAGCTTCCGCCGAAGGCGACTTTAAGAATTTCAACCGGGCCGGAATTTTTCTAAAGAGGTTCTGTACGCTGATAGTGGTGCCGGGCGATCGCGCCTGGCTGGTATGTTTGACCACCCGGCCGTCTTCTAAGGTGACCTGCGTGCCGGCTTCTTTACCGTCGATCCCGGTAGTCATCTGGATCTGGGCTACGGCCGCGATGCTGGGCAGGGCCTCGCCGCGAAAGCCCAGGGTAGTCAACTGCTGCAGATCCTGTAAAACACTGATTTTACTGGTAGCGTGACGCTGGAAAGCCAGTTCAACCTGGCTGTCACTGATACCCCGGCCGTTGTCTGTTACCCTTATCAGGTTGAGGCCGCCCTCGCGGATTTCCACACTGACCTGGCTGGCGGCGGCATCCAGCGCGTTTTCCACCAGCTCTTTTACCACCGAAGCGGGCCGTTCTACCACTTCCCCGGCGGCTATCTGGGATATCACCTGGGAATCCAGCACCCTGATTGTCATAATGACCTTATCTTACACGGTAACAGGTATTTTGTCAATCTCGAAAACACTTCCAGTAGTTGCGGTGATGATATCGGACTTCTTCTAGTACCTTCTCCGTTGCCTCCATCACCTGATCCTGTTCAATCTGGGCCGGCACCTTGACCACCTCTTCTACCGTCAACGGGAGGTCTGCTACTCCGCTGATAAGTGACAGCCAGGCATAAGGCAGCACCTCGGCATTATAGCCCGAGGCGATCAAATCTATCTGTTTTCCGCCGCAGATTTCTGCCATTTCCCGCACTTTTTCCCCCACCATCTTGAATCCGGCGATAGTCACACCCAGGTAGGTCAGTCCATCGTTAAAATGCAGGTCGGACCCCCCGTTGCGCACGATCACCTGGGGTTTATATTCGCGGGTTAGAGGTAGGACCACCTCGTCGAAGGCTTTCATAAAAGAAGCGTCGCCGGCCTGTACCGGCAGCGGGATATTGACGGTATGGCCCTTGGCGTCATTGGCCCCGATCTCTTGAACAAAACCGGTGCCGGGATACACCGTGGCAGGATCCTGATGGATATCGATATAGAGAACGTTAGGGTTGCTGCGCAGGTATTCGGATGTGCCGTTGCCGGCGTGAGCGTCCGTATCCAGAACCAGGACTCTCTCCAGTTTATATTTGTCGATTAAATAAAGCGCGCTAAAAGCCACGTCATTGTAAATGCAGAAGCCCTCGCCGAAACGCTGTTTGGCGTGGTGCATGCCGCCTCCCACCGAGATCGCCTTTTTATATTCCCCGCCCTGCACCAGGTCGCAGGCCATTTTGGCCTGACCGACGATCAGGCGCGCGGCTGCTTCCAGTTGACCGGGCATGCCGATAGGCTTGTTGTCGAGAGACTGGTAACGGGTCAGATTCTCGTAAAATCCCACCCAGCCCGAGGCCGCCGAGTGATAGTAATCGCGGCAGAAATCTATGTAGTCCTGATCGCAGATCTTTAAAAGATCCTGATTGTCGGCCGCTTCCGCCTTCAGCACCCGGTAATAATCATCGGGAGCCAACCGTTTCAACAGCATGTGCATGAAAGCCGAGTACCTCTCTCCATGAAAGGGGTGACCGGTACCAAAATCATATTCTTTGATTTCGTCCCGGTAAAGGATGGCAACATTCATAGTTAATTCTCCTTTAATAAAAACCGGGCAAGCTCCAACAAAACTGGTAAAACCATTAAACATTAGCATACTACAAACGACGCCTGTTGTTAAATTTGTTGATTGCTGGTTGCCCCAGCAGTCACTATACGATGGCGGGTCAAAATGCTAAAATTGAGATATGAAGAAAGATTTGATGTCCATTCTGGTCTGTCCGGTCTGCAAGGGGAAGCTGGAACTGAAAGTTGAAAAGGAAAGTGGGGGGGAAATCACCTCTGGCGCACTGTACTGTATGCGCTGCAAGGTCAACTATCCTATCACGGATACCATCCCCAACCTGCTGCCTCCGGAGAGGTTGAATTAGGCAGAATAAACCGCTCCCTGCTGGGGATTTTCCCAGACCTCCACCGCTGTCAGCGTAGCTGCGGCAGCATTAATTTGATCCTTGAGTCCGTTATAAATTGTGGCGGCGATATTTTCCGCCGAGGGATTGATTTTATCGAAGGGCGGCAGATCGTTTAACAGGGCGTGATCGTACCTGCCTGTTATCTCCTTGAGGTGTTGCTTGACACTGGTGAAATCATAAGCCAAACCGATGTCGTTGAGCTTCTCAGACTTGATCCTGACCACCACGCCGTAGCGGTGGCCGTGGACGTTCTCGCACTTGCCCTGGTAGCCCCTCAGAAAATGGGCCGCTTCAAAATACTGCTCAACCACAATTTCGTACATATGCTCTAAGCCGGTTTATTGGGGTCGGCCCAGGGCTTGACCTCTTCTCGTCCCTGTACCGTCTCCAGCATCTGTTTAACGGTTTGTTTGTTGCCAGGGTGAACCAGGTCGGCTGCTATGTCAGCCAGCGGTACCAGCACGAAGGCCCTGTCCACCAGGCGGGGATGGGGTACCACCAGTTGAGGCGGTGTGTTGATGACCTGGTCGCCGAAAAAGAGAATGTCGATATCAATCGGACGCGGCGTATCCAGCGGCACTCGCCCCAGCTTGGCTTCAATGCCTTTGGCCATGAACAGCAAGGTTTGAGCGCTCAATCGCGTGGAAATCTGGACAACCATATTCAGGAAACGTGGCTGTCCGGGTAGATCGATAGGCGCTGTATCGTATATCGGAGACAATTTCTCTATTTTTAAGCGCTCTTTCAAGAAATCAACGGCCATGTCTAGGTGCCCGCGGCGGTCTTCCAGGTTGGAGCCCAGGCCCAGGTAAACGGTGACAAGCGGACTGTTCATCATATTTTTATACCTCGTTTGACCAGTTTTGCATTAATTGTTTAAGCTGCTGTGCCAGTTTAGGATTGGTGCGCAGCCGCTCTATGAAGACGGGGCAGGCTTCCAGCAGTGAATTCTGGGCGGCTGTAGCCATTCCGGCTAGGAAGTTCTCCATACCG
>CAITCX010000172.1 GCA_903890885.1 uncultured Dehalococcoidia bacterium | reverse complement strand
GTGAACAGTAAAAGGCACTGGCGGCATGCGAGAGATGGTGGTCGGTAAAGAGAATTTTATCTAATTCAACACCTAATTTATCGCCGATAATGCTTTTTACCCAGAGCTTGTCGGCAATCCATATCGACATTGCTTCCCCAAAGACCCTCCAGGACCTGGGGAATGTCTGCAGCGTTGTCTGAAGGATACGTTCGAACTTGTGGAAGGGTTTTTCATAAAAAACAACATGATCCAGATCATTTGCGTGTATGCCGGCATAATCGAGACAAAATTTGATCGAATTCTCCGGAAAATCAAAGTCGTGTTTTATCCGTGTGAACCGTTCTTCCTCTGTGGCTGCTATTAAGATCCCGTCTTTTATCAATGCGGCTGCAGCATCATGGTAAAAACAAGATATTCCCAGTATATACATCAGAATTGCCTCTTGGATTGCTCTAAATCAGCTTTGGTTTCTATCCTATCAAGCCATTGTGTTTTGTTATCATGATATTTAAGTCCCAGCGGGTCGGAGGTCATTTTAACGGCTAAGGCAATTGGTGTAGCTACAATGAAGAAGAAAAAGGCAAGGCTTACCGCTGTTTGGAAGCGCCCTACCCTGGTCATAAATTCCTTATAATTATTCCATAGTCTTTTAAATAAGTTCATTGATTTATTATCTTTATTCTCAACTGTCCCAATTGCTTTTTGTGGGACTGTTTTTGTATTTAGTTTTCTGGGCAATACGGCTACGACTCCTGTTATAATACCCAGACATAACCAAATTAAGATCATAAACCAATTGCTGAAGTTAATAGTAAGCCCAAAATATATTCCACTGGCCCAGATAGCTAACAATAATAGCAAATCTATTATCTGGGGTTTTAACTCTGCAGATTTTCCTGCCTTAGCTACGGCGCCAATAGAATAACCGAGCTGCGATAAAAGAATTAGAATAATGAAAGCAATAATTTCCATACTTTAACCCGCCATATCTTCACATAATACATCACGTAAACGCACTTGGCAAGTGCATTTTCATCACTTAACATATACTGAACTATGTCGCCTATATAATTGTCCTCAAAATGCACATCAGTAACTACATTTATTAATGCCGTTTTGATATGATATTCAACATTATATATTTGCTTAATGTTTAAACCGTATTTTGAGTAAGGCAATTTTCGTTGTATAAATTATTATCCGCTCTACTGGCAGTAGTTATTCTAATCACACTTGCTGCTATAGTCTGGTTGGCCGTTATTCCAGAAAAAGGTGATGGTTTCACTGAATTCTACATACTGGGACTCGATGGCAAGGCGACCGATTACCCGAAAACCCTGAAGAAAGGAAACGCCGGGTCAGTGATCGTGGGAATCGTGAACAGGGAACACGTGGATGTCACCTATCAGTTATCAGTAAAGCAGGGTGATACAGTAATTAATAGAACGGGGCCGATTACACTTGTAAATGAGCAAAAATGGGAACAGCAGGTTAGTTTTACTCTTACCAAAACAGGCAATAATCAAAAAGTTGACTTCCTTCTGTATAAAAATGCAGTGACTAATGCTTATTTATCGCTTAACCTTTGGATAGACGTGAAATGAAAGTGAACATGGCATTTATCTCACGGTGGGCTCCGCTGCCTTTCTGGCTTTATTTTATGGCCATTACTGTAGCTGAATTATTGACTGTGTATGTTTATCCGCTGATGGGAGTGATCATTTACAGCATGATGCTGATTGCATTTTTTGTTCAATCGGTTTTTGTTCCCGATATCAGGCAGCGGAACCTGGTGCTGGCTTTATGCCTGGTCCCCCTGGTCCGCATCCTCAGCCTTTCTATGCCGCTGGGTCTTTTATCGATGGTCTACAGATTTCCCATAATTTACCTGCCGCTGCTGGCAGCCACAATAGGGATAATGTGGATAACAGGTTTAAAGCCAATCGACGTGGGCCTGACCTTTCGCTACTGGCCGTGGCAGGTGCTTTTTGGGATTGTCAGCGGCATCGCCATCGGGGTGACCGAGTACCTGATTATCAGGCCCAGCCCGTTTATAAGTAACCTGTCCTGGCAGCAAGCCTGGCTGCCGGCATTGATCTTGATCCTCTCCACCGGCCTGGCCGAGGAACTTATGTTCCGCGGCGTTTTACAGAAACACGCAGAATCAATGATGGGACGGCAGGGCATCATCTACATCAGCCTCATCTTCGCCATTTTGCACGCGGGCTTTTACTCATGGGCCGACGTTATCTTTGTATTATTTGTGGGTTTGTTTTTCGCTGCCATGGTAAAAAGAACAGGATCGCTTTTGGGAGCGATCCTGTCACATGGCATAGCTAATTCTGTGCTGTTCCTGGTGGCGCCTTTTATCTTAAGCTAAAATCTCAGCAACTTTTAGAGCAACAATGACT
>CAITCX010000171.1 GCA_903890885.1 uncultured Dehalococcoidia bacterium | reverse complement strand
TTGATCTCCAGATCGCCCCGGATAACGGCCATTACGAACTCGCCACCGGCTACATAAAGAACAGCTTTTAAGGTATGGTCGGGCGACACCTTCAAGAATTTTGAGATTTGCTCAATGGAAGTCAAACCTGGGGTTGCCACTTCCTGCATAGGCAGAGGGTCTTCAGGCGCAAACCTGCTTTTTACAGAGACCATTTTTTCTACGTTAGCCGCGTGTTTGCATCCGTCGCAGACAATAATTTCGTCTTCTCCGCTGTCGGCGACTAGCATGAATTCCTGGGAGTCCTTACCGCCGATAGCTCCGCTATCCGCATCCACCAGCAGCGCAGGCAGTCCGCAGCGGGCGTAGAGATTGATATAGGCCTGCTTCATCTTTTTATAACTGACATCCAGACCTGGTTCGTCAATGTCAAAGCTGTAGAGGTCTTTCATTATAAACTCGCGTACACGCAGAAGGCCGCCGCGGGGGCGGGGTTCGTCGCGTAGTTTTACCTGGATTTGATACAGAAGTTGCGGCAGATCGCGGTAGCTTTGAACATAATGGGCCACCAGGTCGGTGATGATTTCCTCATGAGTCGGGCCGAGGACCAGGTCGTGACCGCGGCGGTCTTTCAAGTGGAAGAGTGTTTCGCCGAAAGCGGCTTCGCGCCCGGATCTCTGCCAGATTTCTCGCGGGTGCAACACTGGCATAATGACTTCCTGTCCGTCAGCCTTATTCATCTCGTCACGGATGATTTCCTCTATTTTCACCAAAACTCGCCGGCCCAGCGGCAGCAGGGAATAAACGCCGGACGTCAGTTGATTGATCATGCCAGCCCTTATTAAATACTGATGGGATATAGTATCCGCATCAGAGGGCACTTCTCTTAAAGTTTTTCCAAACAGTCTAGATACTCTCATTTCTTCTCCAATCATTGTAAAAGTTATACAATATGCCCATTTTATTTATCCCGGTATTACATTCTTTCAATTTCCTTCTTGAGCTCGCTGAGGATGTTTTCTTCATTGACCACCCTTATTTGCTGTCCTTTTTTAAAGAGGATAGCTTTACCCTGTCCGCAGGCTACACCGATGTCGGCGTCTTTGGCCTCGCCGGGGCCGTTAACCACACAGCCCATAATGGCAATTTTGAGGGTTTTATTAATACCCGCCAGGTAATCATCCACCTCTTTGACCAGGCCGGCTACATCAGCCTGCGTCCTTCCGCAAGTTGGGCAGCTTACGATGGTGGTTCCGAACTGCCGCAGGTTCAAACTTTTTAATATTTCATAGCCAGCGTAAACTTCGTCTCCGGGAGGTGAGGTCAGAGAGACTCTGATGGTGTCTCCCAGTCCCTCATTGAGCAAAATGCCGATGCCCACTGCGCTGCGTACCAACCCGCGCCGCGGCGTGCCGGATTCGGTTATTCCAATGTGCAGCGGATATGGGATAATCCCGGCAATTCTGCGGTAGGCCTCCACCGTGGTCGGTACGTCAAAGGCCTTCAGAGAGACCTTTATCAGGTCAAAGTCCAGATATTCCAGTATGCGGATATGCCGCAGGGCGGCCTCTACCATTTTCTCAGCAATAGAGAGAGCAGGATCAATATCCTCAGGCAGGCTGCCAAAGTTTACACCGATGCGTATTGGTATTTGCCGTGTTTTGGCTTCCTTAACAACCAGTTTTATTTTTTCAGGTTCGGATATGTTGCCTGGATTCAAACGCAGGCCGTCTACCCCGGATTTCAAGGCTTCCAGAGCCAGCCTGTAATCAAAATGAATGTCGGCGATCAGCGGGATTTGGATGCCTTCCTTGATGGTTTTCAAGGCCTGGGCGGCTTCCATGTCAGGAACAGCACAGCGGATGATTTCACAGCCGCAAGCCTCCAGTTCTTTTATCTGGGTGATAGTAGCCTGAGCGTCGCGTGTGTCGGTCTTGGTCATGGACTGCACCGTAATGGGTGCGTCTCCGCCTACTGTGACGTCGCCAACTTGTATTGTTTTCGAAATACGTCTATTTTTCATTCCAGATTAAATAATAAAGTGCAGGAGGAGGATATGCAAATTGGATAGGGGTATCTTTTAGTATAAGGGCAGAAAAAGAAAGGGGGAGCTGTTCGGCTCCCCCTTTTATTGCTTGGGACTTTATTTTTTATTTTTTCGTAACAGGGCCGAGTGGCAGGACAGTTCTTCCGTAAACTTCGTTCAAGACCTGGGCCATTGCGGCGTAGATGGCGGACAAACCACAGATGATACCTTCATAACCTGCGATCTTACCAACCACTGCGCTACCAGTGGCATCTCTGATGCATAACAGGAAGAACAGGATGACCAGGGATCCGAAAACCACCTGCAGGGCTTTGTTGAGTTTGAGGGTGCCGATATACATGTAAAGAGTGAACAAGCCCCACATAAAGAAGAAAGCGGCCATTGCGCCTTCAGAAGTAGCTGTGCCCATGCCCATTTTAGGCAGAAGAAGCAAAGCTACAAGTAGTAGCCAGAAGGCGCCGTAAGAAGTAAACGCGGTGGTGGCAAAAGTATTGCCTTTTTTCCATTCCATGACACCGGCGATGATTTGAGCGATACCGCCGTAAAAGATTCCCATGGCCAGGATCATGGTATTCAAAGGATAAAAACCGGCATTGTGGAAGTTGAGCAGGACTGTGGTCATACCGAAGCCCATCAAGCCCAAAGGAGCCGGATTGCCGGTAGTATCCTTAATTTTGGTGATTGCCTCGCTGACGATTGACTTTTCTTGTGACATTATTTCCTCCT
>CAITCX010000170.1 GCA_903890885.1 uncultured Dehalococcoidia bacterium | reverse complement strand
TACCTACGTTTAAAAACGGGGACGCCCTTTATACAGTAATCATACGAGATACCGAAGCTCGAAACCGTTTAACAAAATGGTCTACTACTAGCCGCAGTATTCAATGTCGTGTTGAAGATAACCGTATGCACATCTATGATCATAATACGCTAAGTTTGTTTATGGTAACATGGGCACACAGTTGGGATAATATGGTTATTTGGGACCCGTGGACTAAACGGCATATTACCTTTTAAAATACTTGACATCCTGCCGTTATAGTGTATAATTAATAGGTGCTTCGGCACTTTATATAAAGGAAATTAAATGAGCAATCACGATACACTAAAAACAGCATTTGACACTTACATCTCTGAAAATGAAAAATTTACAGCCAAGGGTGTAAAAGCAAGTGCTGCCCGTGCTCGTAAAGCATTACAAGAAATGTCTAAAGCAATCAAAGAACGCCGTAAAGAAATTACCGCTGAAAAAGAAGCATTAGCAACAGCCAAGTAATGATTAGAGTGGGTTCGCTCACTCTAATTCTTAAAGGAATACTATGGAACCTAAAATAGATTTAGCCAGCATGATCGAAGATCTCGATGACAATCATATGGGCGGATATAAATTAACAGATACTATTACTTTAAATTCTGTCGCAGATACTATTACTTTAAGTTCTCTAAACTATAGTAATGCTGTAGTTGGTGGCGGAGTTAGTTACCCAAATGTTACTATGGCTAGTTCTGGCTTATATACCACTAGCACCGGTCCATATACTATCAGTGGTAGTGCCGGAGTTAATACCAGTCCATGGACTTATAATTCAAGTCCAAAAATCCAGCTCAATGGCGAAGGTGCCGATATTGAATTAAACGGATGGAGTCTAATAGAATCTCTTAAAAAGATCGAAGAACGCTTAAACATCCTACATCCTAACACCAAACTTGAAGCGGAATGGGAAGAACTTCGGGCGCTAGGCGACAAGTATAGAGAGCTTGAACAGCAGATCAAAGATAAACAGGCTACATGGGACCGTTTGAAGGCCATGCCGCCTCCAGTGATTGACTAAAATTGTATTATTTGCTATAATATATGTATATTATGGCAAAAACATATCAAAATTTGGAGTTATTAGCCCAGGACCGCAATACTGGGCTAAGTATTTTAGAGAGTAGAAAAAACAACCTGGCTAACTTATGTTTAGCGGAGGATTATAATCTTAGATCTACTCCAAAACGGATGGCCAGTGCCGCAAAGCTGGTCCAGTTTCAAAGAGGACTTCGGAAATCCTCTTCATTGACAAATGGTATGAGCCCGGGTAAAGACAAAACCGCGCTTAGAGAGTATGGCACTGAGGCCCGAGGTCTTTTCTGTCTCCACCCTACGCTCACCTGTCAATGCGCCCATCCTGGGCATTCGCTGATGCGTACAGTATTACGCCAAGGAGACGAAGATGAAACTTAAACACTTTCTTATATCGTTAGTAGTAGCATTGAGTAGTACCGTAGTTGTAGCCGAAGAAATACAAGTAGCACAAGTAACATTTAAAGATCAAATGATTAACCAAGCCAACACATTTGTTGAGCGCACGGTTAATATAATTGCAACACCGTTCTTATCAGATCGAGATGTTGATTGCCTGGCTCGTAACATATTCTACGAAGCTGGCTCAGAACCCACAGAAGGCAAAGTAGCTGTTGGCATGGTTACTATTAACCGTTCCCGGGACCCAACCTATCCTACTGGTGTATGCGGAGTAGTTCGTCAGCGAACAGTTACAACTGTTACCAAAGAAGTAACCACTGTTAAACCTCCACAAATTAGTTGGTTAGAAGAACCCAAAAAAGAAACTAAGACTACCTTTGTACAAAAGGTCGTTTGTCAATTTTCGTGGACTTGCACTCAGGTTCCTGGCCCGAAAGCCAATGATCCACGCTGGATTGAAAGTCGGGAAGTAGCTGAAACTATAGCTCGCGGCGGTTATCCAGATCTTCAGGTAAAATACGGACAGGCTATGCATTTTCATGCAGTATATGTAAAACCCGGATGGAAACTTAAACAAATAGCCAGAACCGGTAACCATATTTTCTATGAATAGGTTGACTTAAATCGAGCAGTTTGCTATAATACTAGTATGAGTTATTATAAAGTCTTATACTATCAATGTGGTTTGCTATTTAGGCGTGATTTTGATACTCTTCACGAGGCAATTAAATTTAGCGTTTATAGCTTAACCACAGACAAACTGCACAGCATCGATTTAATAAAGGATTGATATGACAATGCATCTTGAAGGTCCTTGGCTATCAACTACAGGTCGTAAACGGGGCCCACAAAAGTGGGCAAGTGCTGAAGCTAAGAAATTAGCCCAGCAAAGACAATCTGAAT
>CAITCX010000169.1 GCA_903890885.1 uncultured Dehalococcoidia bacterium | reverse complement strand
ATGGTCGGGATGGGCGGATTTGAACCGCCGACCACCTGAACCCCATTCAGGTGCGCTACCAGGCTGCGCTACATCCCGACTGTCCATTGCCATGTTATCATACTTTAGCCTTGACGGCAACAGTGGCAGACTTATCTCCCAAAAATGGTAACCGGCTCAATATTAAGCTCGTGAATTTATTAATTCCCGGTTAAACTAAAACCGGTATTCTCAAAACGAATACCGGTTACTTTCTTTCTTTAGTCTAGCGGGCTGACATAGATTCTCTACGAAAATATGGCTTACGCGCTGGCGAAGGAGATTTGCGCTCTGAGGATATTCCTTCGCTTTTGGATATCTGATTCATTGAGGTACTACCGCTTTTAGGAGGGTTTACGCCATTAGTTGGCCGGCGTTCCGGATTACTAGACCGCGGACGGCTGTTTTGCGCAGGCTGACGATCGTTACGTACACCGGGTCTGGTGCGTCCATACTGTGTTCTGGTGGGCATCGCGTCGGAAGGAATGGCTGCTTCAGCCGAATAATCAAAACCTTCAAGCTGACGAGTCTCAAGGGGCTTTTTGAAAATGCGCTCCAGAGCCCGGATCATTTCCTTATCTTCGTTAGTCACCAGTGTATAGGCCTCTCCGGTATTATTAACACGTCCAGTCCGGCCAATCCTGTGGGTATAGGCATCCGTGGTATCCGGCATATCATAGTTAATCACGTGGGTGATACTAAGAATATCCAGGCCGCGGGCGGCTATATCGGTAGCCACCAGTATTTTTAGAGAACCGCTGCGGAAACCATCCATGGCTTCCTGCCGCTGCCACTGGGACATATCACCCTGTAAGGCCGCCACTTTATATCCGGATCTCTGTAACTGCTGGGCTACTCTTTCCACTCGATGCTTGGTCCTGGCAAAAACGATCACCGAATCGGTGTCCGAAGTGCGTAATAGCTCTTTCAGCAGCGGGGTTTTCAGGTGAGGCTTAACCGGATACAATGCATGCGAAACACTCTCTACGGGTGCGGCATGTCCAATCTTAACTTCAACCGGATCGCGCAATACTTCCAGCACCAGCTTGCGGATATCTGGAGGCATCGTAGCGGAAAACAACAATGTCTGGCGGGGTTTGGTCAAACATTTCACGATGGTACGGATATCCGGTAAAAAGCCCATATCAAACATGCGGTCGGCCTCATCTATGATCAGGACTTCCACATGGGATAAATCCAGATTACCTTTAAGAACATGGTCGAGCAAACGACCGGGACAGGCCACAATCACTTCGGACCCTCGGCGAATGCCGCGCAGTTGCGCATCAGCCCCTACTCCGCCATATATAGAGATAGCCCGCAGACCGGTATATTTGCCCAGTACATTGATATTTTCACAGGTTTGTTCAGCCAACTCGCGGGTGGGGGATACGATCAAAGCATTAACTCTGCCCCGCGGGAATTCCATCAGGCGGTGAAGCACCGGCAGCACAAAAGCAGCCGTTTTCCCTGTTCCGGTTTGCGCTAAACCGATCAGATCCCGACCTTCCATGACAGCCGGGATAGATTGTGCCTGTATAGGTGTGGGATCAATATAACCTTGGGCCCGCACACCGGACAGGACTTTAGGATTAAGATTAAAGATTTCGAAACTCATTAAACTCCTTGGATTTTTTTATTTGTTCAGATCTATTGACAGCCTTACTGTCAAGTAAATATTCCGGATTTACCTGGGGGTTTTTATGGTGTTGTAGCAATCGCGACAGTAGACCGCGCGGCCCTCCCGGGGCTCAAACGGCACCTGAGTAACTTTATTGCACTGAGCACAGGTGGCTGGAAACAGTTTCCGCTCGGATCTGAATCCGGGCTGAATGCTTCTGAAGTTACCACTACTCAACTGGCGGGTTTTTCTGGTCTCTCGGCAAGCGGGACAGCGTTTGGGTGTATTGTTATACCCCTTAGCCTGAAAATCAGTTTGCTCTTCCACACTAAATGTGTAGCCAGCGCCGCAATCAAAACAAATCACAGCTTTCTCTTGCATCATTGAATGACCTCCTCTTCAAATACTTTAGTCTGAGCTTGGCCATCCAATACTTGGGGAAATCTCTGAGGATTTAACGCAGTACGTAATAACCTAACTTCAACCAATATTACAATTATATACCATAATACAAATATTGTATAATCTTACGTCTGTAAGCCATACATCGGCAACGTTTCTCAGCGCAATTCAGTATAATAAAAACCTGCTTTTTAATGATTGAGTTCTTACAATGAGAGAGTGGAAATTGGCTTATGTTTATTAAAATAACGCATGCAAATCCCGAAAACTAGACTCACCACAACCAGGCCGAGACCGATTACTCCAAAAGTGGTCTGGTACGATATTAAGCCTATCAAAGCCCCGGCGACCATCGGACCTGCCGCCTGACCGATATCCATAATGCTGGATAATATGCCCATGGCTCCGCCTCTCCCCTGCGCCCGGGAAAGGTCGGCCACCATAGCCGAGGTAGAAGCAGTCACCGTGGCCAACCCCAGACCAAACAGGGCAATTAAAACAATTATTATCAAATAATTAGAGGTTATTAAAACAATACCGGTAGCAATGCCGCCCAGGGCAAGTCCACAAACTATCATAGGAATGCGACCGTAGCGGTCGGAAAGTCGGCCCATAATGGGTTTAGTAAACGTTGCGGCCAGTATTTGGGCTGTAAACAGCGCCCCAATCTTCCAGGCAGGATATTTAAGTGTTTCATTGAGATAGATCGGCAGAAAGGTTTCCAACGCTCCATAAGCAAAGTATTGTACCGCCTCTATCCCGCTGGTCGCCAAAATACCCGGATGGCGGAAGATGAAGACTATTTCCTGTCCGTACTTGCCGCGCTGTTTCTTAAAGGCTTCGTGCATCGAACCTGATGTGCCGGAAGCATACGGTAATCTTACAGCCGCTAACAAGGCCAGCACACCGGCAATGCCGTCCGCTATATAGACCCAGTGGAAGTTATCGCCAAATATCAGCATCCCACCCACGGAAGGCGCGATAAAACGGCCGATCATGGTCGCCGATGAATACCAACCCATGCGTTCGCCACGTCCCTTCTCGAAAGTGTCAGCCACTGCTGCCAGCGCTACCGGACCCAGAATAGCGGTGGCCAGTCCGTGATAAACACGCACCATGACCAATTGCCATGGTGAGGAAATAAGCAAGTACAGAAAAGGCGCCGTGGCGAAAACCACAGCAGCTATCAAAATAACCCGGCGCCTTCCGATGATATCGGATAAAATACCGGCTGGAAAACTGACGATTATTCCAACTATTGTAGACGCTGCCGCGATATAGCCGACTGTGGAGAGGGGCACTCCCATAGAACGAATAAATAACGGCAGTGCAGGATTCTTGGCCATGGTTGAACTGAAAATGGCCAACCCGCCCATAATACATAGAATAAGAAAAGGTGATATTTTATTCTTCATTTTATTGTGAGTATTATATCATTATAACCGTCAAACGTGTAACAACAGGATTTGTCCGGGGTTAAGGATT
>CAITCX010000168.1 GCA_903890885.1 uncultured Dehalococcoidia bacterium | reverse complement strand
TGCCGCGCACCGATATCACCCTGCCGGAGTTTGAGGAACCGGTTTCATTATTCATGTCACAGCTCCTTGATATTTCCGTTGCGCCGGGTTAAGTGAGAAATATACTCCTTATCCCTATGTTTATATTATATGCACCTCAGGGTATTTTTGATTTTAGGGGTCATTTGCCACATTCCCCCAGTATTCTGATGAGAAGTTTGCATGTTGTTGACTTCATCCAGCCATAAGATTATTATATTTTTCAATACAGCTAAAATAAGATAATAAAAACTCGGTGGCAGCTGCTTTTATGAAATACCTTAAATTCCCGTTTAAATTCGTTAAATCATATTGGAGCATAATGCTTTTATGCTTAATCGTGCTTGCCGTCTTCCGCATTGTTTATGCCTGGCCGGTCGAATTGGTTGAACCCGATGATATAACTTTTAAAGTTGCGATGCAGGCCTTCGAGAAAGGCCAATTCCAGTTAACACAGGAAGAATACTACCAGTACCGGCAGCAGGCTGGTGAACTGAGACAGTACGTTGATATTGGCAACGGCCATTACGTTTTAGAGAAAAACCCCTTTTATGCCCTCTTCCTTTCCCGCTTGCACGCCCTTAAACTGGAAAGATTCTCCAACATGATTCTGGCTTCCCTGGCATTATTCGCTTTCTATAAAATGATGGCGATTTTCTTCAACCGGAAAACCGCCGTAATTTCTTCGCTTCTTTTACTTTTTAATGCCACTTTTCTTGGCATGTTCTATCGAATCTACATGGACGATTTTGCCAGCATGGCCATTGTCCTGATGGGTGCCTCCCTGTATTTAATAGCCCTTAACAAAAATAATGCTCCCCTGATGGTTGCTTCTGGTTTTGTTCTGGCCATCAGTGTGGCCACCAGATATACCAACCTCGCCATCTGTCTGGCCATTCTGATATACACAATTATCGTATTGAGAAAGAATATCCGGGCGCTTTTAAGCAATGTTGGCTGGTTGGTTTTAGGTTCAGTTGCGCCGGTGGCACTTCTACTGGTTTACCATACTCTGGTCCTGGGAGGTCCCTTTAAAACTGGCTATTCATACACAATAGGCTATACGCAATTTATTTTTCAATTCATGTTGCACGGGCAGTGGGACGAAGCTAAGCGGATATTAATTAAAAACTTGCTGTCCCATCCTGTGCTGCTTTTAGAGGGATTCCCTTCTATTACCTTGCTGCCGGCAGGCCTGGCATATTCACGGGACAGTCGGGCCAGGTATCCCTTGATGCCATTTTTTCTTCTGTGGTTCCTGGCCTACTTTCTGCTTTATTTCCAGTACCTGTGGTTGCGTTGGGACGTTTATCTGTATGAGACCCGCTTTTATTTGCCTTTTGTCCCGGTAATAGCCGCCTCCGCGGGTATTTTTATCGTTCACCTTATGGAGCATAAATCCAGGGTATATGCCTATGCTCTCATGGGATTGCTGATTGCCATCGACCTCGGAGTGTTCAGCCACTATGTTGCCACCCAGATTCTTTCCTGGTATCCGATACAGCGGTAGTTTTGTCAATGCCTCTCATTCATTCCTTTGACCCCGTAATTGATGAGAATTCACGAGTGTTGCTTCTGGGTTCAATGCCCGGCCGGGTTTCTCTGGAAAAAAGACAATACTATGCTCACCCTCTAAACCAGTTCTGGGACATCGTCTATTCCATTTTTGAAATGCTGCCGGATAAAAGATACGAAGATAAAATAGCTTTTTTAAAATTGCATAAAATAGCCCTGTGGGATGTTATCAGAGAGTGTGAAAGGTCTGGCAGCGCGGATTCAAGGATAACCAATCCTGTTATGAATGATTTCAGCCATTTGTTGGGCCAATTTCCCCATATTAAATTCATCCTGTTCAACGGGAATACGACCAGGCAGCTTTTTCAAAGGCAGTTGAAGACTTTCAACACGGATCAGGTCGGCTTGATCGGGCTGCCGTCTTCCAGTCCGGCCCATGCCAGGATAAAAATGAACGGTAAACTGGCAAAATGGATGGTAATAAAGGACTTAGTTACTGCAGATTTTTAAATATCCCTGATTTATCATTACTCGGCATAACAGCATATACCTGCCTTGTATATCGGGACTATTCGTCAGCGTTTTCACCTTCGGGTACAAGGCCGGCGTATGAAAGAGGCGACGGGGCTTTTTTACCCTTGACAGGTGCGACCTGTTTACCAGCCAGTACCGCCAGCTTGACGACCTGCACTTTTCGATAAACTTCTTTATAGTCCTTCTTTACCCCGTTGACAGTCAACAGATCGTCTATCTTTATGTTGAAAAGCCGTTCATTCTCCTGCAAATAGGGCAGTATAAGTTCCCAGTCCTTTTCAGAAAGATCCGCGAAGACACCGCCGTTGAGCTGTTCCTGGCTAACGGATTTAGCGGGATCGCGCAGGAAAATAGCACCTCCCGATGCCAGAGAAAAGAGGTTTGAACCCGGATATGGATGCTCCAGACCGGTCAATTGACCGTCTTTATCGAAAGTAACGCCGTTCATTATTACAAAGCCGCCACCGTTGAGAGGGTCACCGGCCATAAAGGACTCTGCCAGATAATCCAGGCAGGTGCCGTTAATGACAATGCGGGGACGACCAACCGCGTTGATCAGGGGACGCCCGGCCGCGTTGCCCATAACATAGACCTCGCCGCCCTTGGCGCCATACATGAAAGTCTGGCCAACATCACCGTAAATAACCAGCTTGCCGCGTTTCATAATCTGGCCGAGCTGATCCTGAGCGTTACCGTGAACATATATCTCCATGCCATCGATGCCGGAAGCCAGGTAGTCGCCCGAGCTGTCATACACATCAATGCGCACGCTATCGGAATCCCGGGAAATACCGCAGCCGGTGAATCTCTGGCCTTTGTAGCCGCAGGCGATAAAACGCCGCCAGCCGAGCTGGTAGGCCGCCACGATCAGTCTGGCATCGCAATCATCGCCCTCGGGCTGAAATAGGTTGGCGTCGATCACCAGGATTTTTTCATTGCCTTCAGGAGCGCGCAGCCCCTTGCGTGAACCCCAATCTATGAAAGCGTAAAGACCACCCGCATGGGCCTTGATGTCCGGTACACTTTTAAAAAGCCTGGTAAGGCTCTGACGAATAAGGTCGATTGTCCAATTGCGTCTTTTGTCACCGATCGGTAACCGCATATCGTTCAGATAGGTCAGTACTTCAATAGCTTTAGATCTAACCTGATCATCGGCGGCGGACTGCTCTTCCAATTTCTTGCAAAAATTCTGCAAGGTCTTGTAATTCCAGCTTGCCAGGCCTCTGGCAGCGTAATCCTTCAATTCATGCGCCTGAACAGAGGACCAATCCAGATTGATTTTTTCAGCCATCTGCTTGCCAGCCTGAGCGGGTGATTTGGCCGTTTCAGTTATGCGGACAGGACCGCCAAACTTGTCTGCACAGGTCAGTGCCAGGGATCCGTCCTTTCGGCCTGCATCTTTGATGGTAAACACGAAGGCCCCACCGTCCGTGCTGCTGCCGCCGCGGGCATTCCAGTAGCGGTCGGCCACCGGGCAAAACCTTTTATCTTCAGCCGCCAGGCTCTTTAGTGTGGCATCGATGGCCTGCTTTTCAGAGCAGATTAAACCGATTTGAACTTCCCCGTCCTGCATGGCAAAAACCTGGGGGCGCAGCATGGCAGTATCAGTAATACCAATCAATTGCATCTGATTATTATAAAAATCGTTGCGGGCGATGATAAAGAACCAGGGCCCGTCCGGAGAACTGTGGACATGATTCTGCTGGATAGCGCGGTAAATGCGCTGCTTCTCAAGAGGCAGGCGATCGAAATCGTGCTCGGTGGTAGGCGCCATGGCCTCAATTATATACTCCAGCGGATAGCCGAAATTGCGATTCCAGAGATCGAATAACTGAACTGAGACCTCGGTATCGGTCAGAAACTGCTGGCGAATATTGTACTGCTTTAAATACTCGGTGATGGAGTGATAGTTAGCGAAGTCACCGTTGTGTACCAGGGCTTCGTCCAGTCCGATAAAGGGATGAGCGCCGCCTGGATGCCAGACCCGGCCTTTGGTAGGATAACGCTGGTGAGCGATCCAGCCGTGAGCTTTAAAATTATCCAGAAGATAGTATTTGGCCACCAGTTCGGCATAGCCCACGATTTTCAATATCATGACGTTGCGGCCGTGGGACAAGACAAAGGCCTGCTTTTCACCCAGGGAAGCGTAGAATTTTTCATTCAGGCGAAAAGAATTCTGATATATAAACTCGTCCTCCGCCATGCGGGGATCCAGGTCCTGCAGCATATTTTCAGTTATAAAACGGTCCAGTACATTTTTCTTGACCCTGACAAAGTAGCGCATGACATCCGGCGGTCGAACGTCGAGGCCTTTGATATCGCGGTAGTCCTGCACAGTGGGCAGAAGACCGGCTTTGGCGACATCAAAGACCGGATCCACGAATTCTTTTTCTACCAGAGAAGCTACTTTAGAATCCAGCAGGGCCACCTGCAGCATATAGTTAGTATCCAGTACATTTTTAGAAACGCCCAGGGTTTGGGGCTCCAAACCAACGGCCGCGATGCCGCCGCCCTTGCCGTTGCCGCGGTTGTGCATTTGCACCGAAGGTTCAAAGATGTGCTTGCCGCTGATGGGGATATTAGCGATGAACCCGGTAACTCCGCAACCGCCCTCTTCTGCCGCTTTGTGTTCTTCCACCCTGTTGTGGGGCAGCTTGGCGCGGGAAGCCAGAACCTCGTCTAACTTGTCTGTAATATTACTCATCGTACAATACCTCAAATTTCAAGGGTCAAAAGGCCAAATATATTAAATAACCAGTTTCTTCTGGGGAGTGGGCTGGTATTTCTGACGTTCTTCTTCATCCAGATAGTCCATATTCACCAGCAGGTCCGAACGGCCGACCAGGTCCTTGATGCTGCGCAGACCGTAGGAGCGCAGGATTTCACACCACTGTTTGCGCCAGGCCGAGTACATATTGACCAGCCTCTGTTCAGTATATTCCTCAGAGATCTGATAACCCAGTTCTTTGTCTGTGCTGGCAATACTGCGGGCACAGCCGCGGCCGCTTTCGCAATTAGCGCAGCGTACACATTCCAGAGCTACCAGGTCGGCTGTGCCGATTACCACGCCGTCCGCACCCATCGCAATGGCCTTGGCCACATCCATGGCGTTGCGGATACCGCCGCTGGCTATAAGGCAGATATCGTCCCTGACGCCCTCAGCCACCAGGAAACGGTGCACCTTGGGAATAGCGTATTCTATGGGCATTGCGATATTTTTCTTGGCAATATCCGGCGCCGCGCCGGTTCCGCCATAACTGCCGTCGAAATGCACGATATTAGCCCCGGCGTAATACGAACCTACTGCCACCATATCGGCATCCGAAGGAGTAGAGACTTTCACCGAAACCAGCGCCTGCGTGTTAATCTCTTTAATCCAGTCCAGATGCTTTTTGTGATCTTCCACGGAATAGACGCTGTGGAAGGGGAAAGGGGAAAAGAGAGAGTTGCCCACTACGGTCTCACGCAATTTGGCCACTTCAGGAGTCACCTTGTCACCCAGAAGATGGCCGCCCAGACCGGGTTTGGCGCCCTGGGCGTATTTAAATTCCACGATGGGAGCATACATAATTGTCTCTTCCCTGACCCCGAAAAGACCGGTAGCTACCTGGGTAATGATGTTATTGCGGTAAGGCACGAAAGCATCAGGATAACCGCCTTCGCCTGTACAGGTAAAAGAATCGAGTTTAGCCGCAGCTCGGGCCCGACCTACCAGCACGGGCAAGGAGGTAGAACCGAAAGACATCCCGCCTCCGTAGCAGGGATGAGAAATCGTCCTCTTAGGCCGGCCGTCATCTCTTTTATTAAGAAGAATACTGGTATCAATTTCTTCATCTGGTATATTTAAATAATCGTTGGGATCGGGAATTTTAAAGCGCATTTTATCAAAACCGCCGCCGGAATAACCCAGACTGTATTCCAGATCGATATATGGCAAATTGCCGGTCTCGGCCATATACCAGTGGGCGATGATCATTTCCGCCGTCCAGCGGTAGTCGCCAATGGTTTCCAGAATGGGATTCAAACCGACAGAGAGAGCCTGCTGTGGACAATTTTTTACGCAGTAGTAATCATAAGCCGCACACTTGGGCCCAATACATTTATGATCGAGCGGTCTGGTCGGCTGTGTATAATTCTCATAACGCAGGTGCACGCCGTGCGGGCAGAGTTTGGCGCACAAACCGCAATTCGTACAGTTGGCATTTCTCTTGACCATGTATTTGCCAATAGGGTTGCGATAGCGTGAGGGAGTCGGCACCACCTGCGGCAAGACCCGACTGTAATTAGATTTACGGCTTTTTTTTACATTCTTCATAGTTTTATCCGACACCGCTTACTTTTCTTTTGCCGAAGATGGGGCTAAAGCTATCCCGCTCCAGGTCATCGAACCACATGGAACGGCCAACCTCACCCCGCATGCGGCGGGCTTCACGGATACCGCAGGCGCCCATGACTTCCAACAGTTGGTTGTGCCAGGCGCACATTAAATTGACGATACGGTGAGTGCCCCACTTCAAATCGAAATTCTCTAACTGGACGGGACAGGACTTGCCTTTCTTGCAGCGGTAGCACAAACGGCATTCCAGAGCGACTAGGAGGGGAATATCGATGGCCACCAGGTCCGCCCCACAGATGAGAGATTTGGCCAGATGTTCTGCCATGGCAATACCACCGGAAAACATAAGATTGATTTTATGCCGCATTTTTATGTCTACCAATTTCAGATGAACCTCTCGGATCATGTCTTTCATATAGCGCGGTTTTTCCGCAGATATTTCACGGCCGCTATCGCTGCCGTAGAAATGCAGGGTGTCCACCGTTGAACCGGCCAGTTCTGCCGCTCTGGCAGCCGCCAGTTTATCCAGCGGAATACCTATGGATATAAAAAGGCCGGGTTTAATAATTTTTAAAGCGGCAATCTCTTTTTCAATTCCGGGTTTATAAGTTAATTCCACCATTCGGCTTTGTTTAATCAAACCCGAATAACCCTTATAATTCTCTGCGGTCAAGCAGGGTACCAGGTTAGCAGCATAAGGTGCGAAAGAAGCTGAATAGCTTTCAGGCCGGATTAATAAAAGAGTGCCGATTTCTTTGGCCGCCGCTGCGGCCGATAAGAGGACATTTTCGCTGAGAACACCAAATTGGGGCTGCAGCATGACCACCGGCAGAGGGATTTCCATTACAGGGGCGGTCTCACCGACCATGGTCAGGTCTTTATTAAATTTAAGACGAGCCGGTCGGCGGGAAAGTTCAACCATAGTGTTAATATATTCACGCCCGTGAATACCATCACGGGTGGGACGCACGATCTCAGACATGTCCGTCCATATAGAATCAAAACCCTCTCCGGCGAATTTACCGCGATAGCCGGCGCCGGAAACCGGGATGGATCCGGTGTGAGCCTGGGCCCAGGTAGAATTGATAATAATAGGCGTCCAGTAATCATCGCCCAGCGTGCGGTAATCAGGATTAACCGCCATAGAGAAAATACCTTTAGTGCATTCCTGTACACAGCGGTAGCAGCTTTTACAGATATACAAAAACTCCGGGGATTCCATATTGTTCCAGTGCGTGAAGTTGTCTTTGAAGATATTGTAGACGCATTTCTTTTTCACGCAGGAACGGCAGCTGCCGGCGCAATCCTCACGGAATTCAATAGTGGCGTATTTGCCGATCGGAGGAAAACGGGGATCGGTTTTAGTGGCGTGGATACTATACTTCTTGGGCATACTAATCTCCGCAGAATTAAATCCTGAGCACGAATTTCGAAATCCAGAACCCCTATTTCAGGGAGGGTCTCGGGTAAAGGCCGGCTGACTGGACGATTTCAGGGACTTTCTCTTCCCATTCAATGGCCATGATGTGAATACCGTGGACGCCTTTTAACTGGCGCAGTTCTTGAATGGTTTCCAGACAAATCTTTATGCCTTCAGAGGCAGCCTGTTCTTTGGTTACTCCCTCCATCCGCTTGATAATAGCCTCTGGAATGGTAATACCGGAAACCTTGGTAGCCATATATTTTGCCATACGGGCGGATTTAAGAGGAGTAACACCGGCCAGGATGTGTACTTTTTCAGTCAAACCCCTGTCACGGGCCTGGATGATCCAGTCTTTGAAACGTTTCATATCATAAACGCACTGAGTCTGAATAAAATCCGCTCCGGCAGATACTTTCTTGGCCAGCCGAATAACCCGGTATTCGAAAGGATCTGCGAAGGGGTTTTCAGCAGCGCCGATAAACATTTTTGGAGCTTCATTTAGCTCAAATCCACTCATGTCCTTGCCGCTATCACGCATGGTTTTAACGGTGTTGATAAGGTGCATGGAATCGATATCAAAAACATTAAGTGCCCCGGGTTGGTTACCGAAGCTCTGATGATCTCCGGAAAGGCAAACCATATTGCGGATACCCAGCGAATAAGCTCCCATGATATCGGATTGCAAAGCGATGCGGTTGCGGTCGCGGGTGACCATCTGCATGACAGGTTCCAATCCCATCTGCACCAGGTGAGCGCAACCCGCGATGCTGGACATTCTGACGATGGCAGTCTGATTATCCGTGACATTTACTGCGTC
>CAITCX010000167.1 GCA_903890885.1 uncultured Dehalococcoidia bacterium | reverse complement strand
GGGGCGAACCCTACGCTGATTCCAAGATAGATGCCGAGAAGGTCATGCGCAGGTACCACAAAGAGCAGGGATTGCCACTGGCCATGGTCTACCCCCTGTGGGTGTTCGGTGAGGGCGACCAGACCTTTGTGCCACTGCTTGCCGATGCAATTATCAAAAAGGATTTGATCTTCTGGCGTAAGGGCGCCATCGTGTGGCCCACCTATATCGATAACCTGGTTGACCTGCTGATGCTGATCTCCGAGGATGAAAGAGCTATCGGTAATGGCTACCTTGTGCACGACGGCGAATCGACAACCCTGGAGGAATTCTGTACAGGAATAGCCGAAGCGATGGGTGTGCCGCCCATCAAAACCTACATCCCATATTGGTTAGCTATGGCTGCGGCCGTGGTGATGGAATTTATCTGGAAGCTGTTTCGCATTAAGATGCGTCCTTTGCTCACTACCTATACTGTTACTAACCTGGGTTCGAGATTCAGATTCTCCATTGACAAGGCTGAAAGGGAATTAGGCTGGAAGCCCCGCATTACCTACAGGGAAGGGTTCCGGCAAACAATGGAGTGGCTCAAGACGCTGGATATAGCTTCGCTCAAAAAGAAGTAAGGGGGGAGACAGAAATGAAAGATTTCAAGGATAAATTAGTTTACATAACCGGTGGTTCATCCGGTATCGGCCTGTCAACAGCCAAGCTATTGGCGGCCGGTGGTGCCAGTGTAATAATATTCAGCAGGCGGCAGCAGGTTCTGGATGAAGCCTTAAAACAAATACAGTCCTGCGGCTTATCTGCAAAGCAGAAGTTTGCCGGCAGATCGCTGGATGTTTCTAAAAGAGATAGCGTCGAAGCCGTGTTTTCAGCGGCACTGGCCGAATTCGGGGTGCCTGATGTGTTGATAAACTGTGCGGGCAGGGCCTATCCCCGGTATTTTGGGGATATCACCTACCAGCAGTTCGATGAAACTATGAAGACAAACCTCTACGGTATTTGGAATGCGTGTTCGGTTCTTGTGCCGCACATGAAGGCCAAAGGCGGCGTGATTGTCAATGTTGCCTCGATGCTGGGATTTCTGGGTGTTTTCGGCTACTGCGATTATTCGGCTTCTAAATTCGCCATCGTGGGGTTATCGGAGTGCCTCAAGAGCGAGCTTAAAAAATACAACATTTCCGTTTCGGTGCTTTGCCCGCCCGATACCGATACACCGGGCTTTGCCACTGAAAACATTACCAAACCTGCAGAAACCAGGGCCATCTCCGCAAGCGCCAAGATTATGAGTAGCGATGCGGTTGCCAAAGAACTTCTTGACGGCATCAGGAAAAACACCTTCATGATAATTCCTGGATTTGACGGTAAGCTAACCTATTTTATAAAGAGGCATATGCCTTTTATAATTGATATGGTCATGGACTCGGCCATAAAGAAAACTCAAAAAAGCTAGAGGCGAGGTGCTGAAATGATAAAAATAAAAGGACTGAAAGCAATTGCCATACTTGAGCTGCTGACAGGCATCGGGTTCATTCTTTTCTGGATTGGTTTCTTTACCATAGGCCTTGCGCCGGAAAATCCTCCGCAATGCTATTTTCCCTATGAGCATTCTTTCCCTCTGCCTGATATTATCCTGTCAATTACCATACTGGCCTCAGCCATATTACTGTTAAAGAACAAGGAATATGGGAAGACGCTCTCTCTTGTCTGCTCCGGCGGCCTTATGTTCCTGGGCATTCTCGATTTCAGCTTCAATATCCAGAACGGTATCTACTTGATATCAACTCTGGATTTAATTCTGAACGCCTTTATCAATATCTGGTGCGTTGCCTTCGGTTTGGGGCTATATTTGAAGATGAGATAGAAGAAGCTCTGAATACCGGTTTTTTGTTTCCTATTTTATCTAAAGCTGAGGATAAGTAGGAATCAGCGATTCCAGTGCTTGTGTAATCTTGGAAAATTAATAATCTGATTTTTTCCTGAAATACACAAATCGTCAACCTTGATTAAAATGCTAGACTTCAATTCGCAATAAACACAATTAACACTTGACGATAAACATCAAAACCCCTCCCGTTTTTTGACCAAGATTTCCTTGACATCAAAGGATATCATCACCTATACTTCACAAACAAAATAACTATTTCATATCACTTAGACTTTTTTCTTTCACCTTTATACCAGCGAGGAGGGGGTACTATGGGATTCTGGGTATTATTGTTATTTATTGTAGTAATTATCGGTTATTTTCAGTTTAAAAAGCTCAATGACAAATATTCCTTAATAGAAAACGAACTAAGCAAATTAAAAAAGGAATTTTCTTCATTATATAATCTGTATCTGGAACTAAAGATTTCCGGAGCTACTCACAAAACAGAACCATCTTCTGTGAAAAAAGAAACAGAACTACAGGAGCCATTAGCCGGTATAGATAGACAAACTGTACAAATTCCTCCGGCCGCAGTAATTCCACCTGCACCGGGAATACCGCCGCCATCTTCTATGCCGCCCAAACCTGATATTCCCCCCTCAATACCTCTTCAAACCGGTGACAAGTTTAAGCTGGTTTTTTCATCTAATTACAACGGGGGGAAAGAACAATCCCAACAGACATTTAAGCAAGAGCCTGATAAACCAACATCACTGGAATTGAAATGGCAGGAATTCAAAGCTAATGTTGATTGGGAGCAATTTACCGGCATTAAGCTTTTTGCCTGGCTTGGTGGCCTGGCCTTATTTATAGCAGCTATATTTTTTGTAAAATATTCCATCGATAATAATCTTATTCCACCGCAAGTGCGCCTGGCCATAGGTGCCCTTGTTGGCCTGATAATGATAATCGGGTCTCTGATTATAGGCCGTGAACGATACGAAACGACCGCGCATAGCCTGGCAGCCGGTGGCGTTGCTGTTTTATATGCCATTTCTTTTACTGCCACAGTCTACTATGCTTTTATTCCCAAGCTTGCGGGCTTCGGGCTTTTTTCTCTTGTTTCCGCCGCTGCCTTTGTTTTAGCTGTTTTTCTCAAGGGAAGATTTATTTCTGTTCTGGGTGCTGTGGGCGCTTACGCAACACCTCTTCTCATTCAGACAGGCCATCCCAATCTCATCGGGCTTTTCGTTTATTTGACGGTTGTCAATCTTGGGCTTTTTGAAGTTATTCGCCGGACGAATTGGCTGCCGCTTTATGTGCTTTTAACCGCCGGTACTCTTTTCACTCTTGCCGCAGGAGCATGGGGGACAAAACCTCCGGCAGAAAATTATCTCATCTGCATCATAGCTCTTGCCAATCTCAGCCTTTTTAGTTTGTTTTTCTGGCTCTATCGGGGTCCGGATCCGGCAAACCGTTCTGTAATAATTTCACTGCGTCTTCTTTTTGTAAGCATGCTGGCTGTGGCTTTAGTTATGATCAATGAACCCGGCTGGCTGCCCCTTCTTATTGTTTGCATTGCAACGCTGGCTGCCATAATTCTTTCCTACAAAGAGAAATTATGGAGTGGTGGATTTATTTTCTATACTTTCAGCGGATTCATTCTGGTTTTGCTCTGGGCTGTCTGGAAATTTGATTTGAGCGAACCGTCATGGGGCATGATTATTTTCTTTGCCTATGCGCTGATAGCCGGCATCGGCCCTGTTTTTGTCATAAGAAAGAAAGGCGTCGAGCCGCACAGCCTGGAGTGGCTGAAATTATTTCCCGTTGCGCTGGTTGCTGTGGCGGTTGTTGTGTTATTTAAATCACAGAGCGTCTCCTTCTTGTTTTGGCCGCTGCTTTTAGGATTAAACATCATTGGCATATTTATCAGTCTACTTGTGGGTAGCATATTCTCTGTCGTACTGCTGGCTCTGATGCTTTTAGCTGCCGGAATAAACTGGGTTTTGAAAACTCCTTCCATTGGGATCGGCAATGAATTTTTTCTTGTAATATTGATTGCCGGTTTGTTGTTATGTTTCGTTACGCTTTTGTTTTTGAAAAAAGCCAAAGACTGGAATCTTCTTGCCGGCCTGGAAGAGGTCAAGAGCTTTTTAACTCCTGATTTTATAACATCATCAGCGTGGATTTCCGCGCTGCCTGTCTTGGGTCCTTTTTTACTCTTGGCTTTGGTTTTATTCAGGCAACAGCCAATGACTCCCAACCCCGCAATGGCCACTGGTTTAAGCTTTTTTGCGGTAGTAATTTATCTGTCACGACGAATCAAATCGCAGGAAATACTGGTAGTAGCGCTGGCTGCTCTGGCGTTGACCGAAGCTAGTTGGGGGTTAATGATACCTAAAGGAAGCGGCATAAATATGGTGCTCCTGGGTTGGAGTGCTTTCTACTGGCTGATAGCCTTAATCCTTCCTGTTTTATTATTCCGATCGGAAAAGGATTGGAAAGTAGGCTGGTATGTCTGGGCGATCTTTGAGCTGATACAAGCGCTTTTAATTATCCGTGCCTCCGATTCCATGTGGGCAAGAGAATTTGTCGGTTGGTTCCCGCTGGCACTAGCTGTGTTAAAACTGCCGGTCGTCGCAATTTTAGTCAAGCAATTGGAAGGCAAGGAAGAGCGCAATGCGATTCTGGCCTTTCATGGAGGTGTTTTGCTCTTCTACATTTCCTCTATTGCTGTTCTTTTGCTGGGCAATGCCTGGCTGGGACTGACTCTTGTTTTAGAGGCCATGCTTCTGCTGTGGCTTAATCGTCGTGTGGAGCATCCCGGTTTACGCTGGGTTTCACTGGTTTCGGCACCTATAGGCCTTTTACTTCTATTAACTCATCTGCATTCCCTTAAATCGGCACAAGATATGCCGGTATTGAATCTTGCTGTTATGAGTATTGCCATCTGTGTTGTGGCATTGAGCATATCCGTCAAATGGGCAAGTTACCCGCAAAAAGAACTGGCGTCCAATTTCTCTTTGCCTGATTACTTTTTGTGGCTGGCTATTGGTTCCGGCTTTTATCTGGTCAATCTCATAGTAGCAGATATATTCGGCGGAGTCGGCGGCGGATTTAAATTTAGTTTCGATAGTAATATAAATCAGTATATCAGCTATTGCCTGCTGTGGAGTATGTTTGGCGCTTTTCTTTGGAGAATAGGCAATCTTCCAAAGGGATTAAAAATTGTTGGCCTGATCCTGCTTGTTTTTGGTTCAGGCATGTCCGTGTGGGCGCCGATATATTTCAGCAAAGAAATAGGAAATATGCCACCTTTCATAAACGCGGGACTAATCATATTTATTCCGATTATTGCCATAATGTTCTTTTTGGCTGCAAAACAAAGTGACGATGATTTTGGAGAAAAATGGGCTAAAAAGATCTTTATTTTTTTGGGACTGTTAGTTGGACTGGCAGTAATAAATGTAGAGCTGGCCACCGTATTCCAGAACAGGATACCTATTGATTTTTTTGCCAGACCGCTACCATACATGTCGCTGGCCTTGATAGTCTCCTGGTTTATTTATGGATATATTCTTATTCTATGGCCGAAACAGCTTGACAATAATTTCCGCCTGGCCGGCGTTGCTCTGATAATAGTCAGTTTGATCAGGGCATGTTCTTTCCCGCTGCTTTACGATAGCGAATTCGGTGCCATGATGCCTATTGTAAACATTCCGAGCCTGGTGTTCCTGCTGATTATCAGCGGGCTTGTGTTGCTTACCGTGAAAAGATTCAAACATGAATGGGTCTGGGAGCAAATCAGTACCCCAGGCAATTTATGGGGGGTGCTACTGCTTATCTTTACGTTTTATGTTATGAACGTCGAAGTTGCTTCATTCTTTGGCACATTCAATTTTGGCGCAGATGCCGGGAATTTTACATTCTATACTCATGGCCGTTTATCACAGCAGTTGGCATACAGCATCAGCTGGCTTTTGTTTGCACTTGGACTTCTTATTATCGGCATTCGATGGAACCTGATCCGGCTTAGATGGGTTGGGCTGGGTCTTATTGTGTTTACTGCCCTCAAAGTATTTTTTAAAGATTTGTGGGCACTGGGTTCACTCTACCGTGTATTTTCCTTTATTGGATTAGCAATTACCCTGATGCTTGTTTCATTTCTCTACCAGCGTTATTTCGGCAGCCACAAAAAGGAAGGAGAAAAAAAATGAATTTCAAGAAATTTATTAAAGCTGTAGCAGCTCTATCTTTAGCAATCCCCGCTTTTGCATCCGCTCAAGAATGGCAGATGCAGGCACCAGTTATCGTTGCGAAGTCGGGTCTGGTGGAGATTTTACTTTTGCCTGAGTTGCACAGTCAATTACAGGATGGCCTTGATCTGAAAGTAATAGGGACTGATGGCAAACCACGCGCATTTGAACTTTACTGGCGTGAAGACAGGAGAATTGCATCACTGCAGCTTACACAGGATTCAGCCCGACTGGAAAATAAGGTTTATATTTGGACCGCAAATATTAAGGAAAAAGATCGTCTCTATGTCCAATCATTAAAGATCAATGTTCTGGCCAGTGATTATATCGGTAATGTAGATATTTTCGGGATTAAGGATGGCGCCTGGATAAAACTGGCGGATAAAGCAGCTCTATATAAAAATGAAGGAACATCACAAGGAGAAATCAAAATTAGCGAAGGTGTTTATGAAGGGTTCCGCCTGGAATTTACGGCATATGCAAAAAAACCAGTGCCCATTGGCCAAGTACAGGCAATTGGAGAAAAACAAGGTAAAGACTATGCTGAAATTTCTGTCCCTTTGACATTCCGGAGAAAAGACAGCAAAGATGCCAATAATAAAGACATGGTTGAATTAACTGCCGAATTGCCTGGTTCGGGACTCTATATTAAAGAATTGGAGCTGCTCAGTAGTGCTCAATTCAATGGATCCTGGCGTTTGGAACGGCAGGGCATTGCTGATGGCCAGAATACATATGTCCCTGTTCTGAACGGAAATATTTCCGGTGTGGAAAAAGGTACCAATTCATTGAAGGTTGCTGTTGATCAGATATGGAAGGGGAAAATACTCAATCTACGTTTAATAAGTCCCGATAGTTACGTAAGCGAAATTAAGAGCCTTACTCTGAAGATCAGAGTGCCACGTCTGGTATTTCTGGCCGACACAGCCGGGACATACAGTGTCCAAATAGGATTGAACAATCAAATAACGATAAGGGATTATCCCAGCGACAAACGTGAAGGCTCTATTGCCGAATCTAAGTTTGGCCTGGTTAAAGCTAATCCCGACTGGAAACCAGAAAGCCTGATCAAACTTTATGCACTTGATGGCGCTGCATTTAAGGCCGATGGTTATGAATGGAGCTCGGCCATAAATGTAACCGGACCGGGCTATTACAGATTCACTCTCCACCTAAGAGCGAGTCTGGAAGATAACCTGCGCGGACTTCGAGTGGTCCGAGGCGGCAACCAGATCCCTTACTTCCTGGACAATGGTGTCCTCAAGGAGATAGTTCTTAAAATTAAAGATGAATATGATCGAGACAAAAATACCTCTACCTGGCATATTGACCTGCCGCAGGCATCTTCACGTTGGATAGGACTGAAATTGAAAGCTAATGGTATTTTCAACAGGACTTTAATCGTCGAACGTGACCAGCCTAAGCCTGTTCAGGGTGTTTTATGGACAAGCACACCGTGGGTTAATACCTCTTCAACACCAACGGATCTTTTTATTTCTTTACGCGGATTTCCGCGCGAGGAAACAAAAATCAGGCTGGTCATGGTGCACGGAGATAATAAGCCTCTGAAGATTCAAGAAATCAAAGCAATTTATGATGCACCGGCTATTTATTTCCTCGCTGCTGACAGCGATGGCTACGAGCTTTACGGCGGCAATAGCGCTGCCGTCGCACCTGCCTATGACCTGGAATTGGTACAAAACCAATTAATGAAGCAGGAGCCGAAACCGGCAACACTTTCCGAACCAAAACTAACAAAGAGTCCGGGAATGACCAGTACTATTTTTCAATTCTTTACCCAAAATAACTGGGGACTGTATATTGTACTTTTTGTATTGGCCATTGGACTAATGATTGTAATTGGCCGTTTATTTCCAAAACAAAAATAATTAGTAACGCAATTAGAGGGAACGAGTTCATTGTTTTTCTAATTCGGTAGCATGAAATTATTTTGACAACAGAATAATTAGTCATGGAAGCCTATGGTCAGGTCTTGAAATGACAGTTTTTATCTAAGTCCCGCCATTACAGCGCGTTACATCATGTATCTGTGAAGATTTCAAATTGCACTTACCCCGATTTAGTGGACACACCGAAGAGTTTCAGATAATGAGAAATTAAGGTGGAGGTGTGTCATGGGGAAAAGAG
>CAITCX010000166.1 GCA_903890885.1 uncultured Dehalococcoidia bacterium | reverse complement strand
CTCATGGCCTTTTTTCTCCGCACAAGCCAATATATTTTTCAGCAGTCCTGTCTATATTATATTGCGGGGAGGTCGCTGTAGTAGAGAGACTCAAGTTATCTGGCTTGACTGATTGTGGTACGCGCAATGTTCGATGAGTAATAGCAAAACCTGAAAAATCTTAAAGACACCTTTCGGTCAAAGTTGCTAACCAGTCGATAAGACTTTTTAAAACCCTGGAGAAATTATTAACTAAAGCCGGGCTATTCTCTTTTACGGTCGCTCATTCCTGATATCTGTTAACGACGAGGCTCTAATTTTGTCCGTAAAAACTTGATGATCAGGCTGGCGACTTCCTGGGGGTTTTTTAACAGAAGTTCAAAGATTCCGCCTTCAAGGCCGATGATCCAGGTTTGAGGCAAATTAGTCTGTAAATACTGTAGATTATTGGACATAGATGCCTGACTGGCCAGGCCGGCCCCGTATAGATAAAGTACGGGTTGCTTAATGCTCTTGGCTTCTTCCATCAAGCCTGACCTCGAATTTCGCTTGAGACCCCATTTCTTCCAGTCCAACCGTGAATTTGCCCTGCTTTCCTCTGCTCCGGTAATATACCAGCTCAACGTAACGATTTTTTCTGTCACATCTGCAAACCGGGCCGCCATATCGAAAGCTACCGCTCCACCGAACCCCCACCCGATCAATTTAACCTTGTCCAGTTTCAATTGATTGATGATAGCAACGATAGTTTCCGAACACTCGCGCACACTTTTTAAATCACCTGCTTGCCCGTCGGAGGAAGACTGATCGATGGGGTAATCCAGTGCCAGCAGCCGGTAGTCCCCTGCCAGCAAGGGCATCAAGCGCGCCCAGGCCCGGTAAGTACTGTTAGACCCGGGAATCAAAACAACAGGATCGCCCTGCCCGGCTTCCACGTAATGGATCTTCCGCTTGCCAATCAGCACAAATTTATCAAGTCCGAATTTGGCCCTTCGAAAGTAGCGGGTTGAACTGACCTGTAAAGTTTTTTCAGGACTCACGACCTTTGCCCCCGTTTAAAAATCTGCTAGATGAGCCTGTAATCCCATCCCCAACAATTTTTTATGAACATCGTAGGCTTTTACATCGTCCCGGGTAAGACTGAAAAGGGTCGGTCCGGAACCAGCCACATGCACACTGTCTGCTCCGGCTTCCAGAAATTTCAGTTTATAATCTTTTAAACCTGCAAAATAGCGAAAAGCCGGTTCTTCAAACACGTTGAATAACCCAATTCCAGGTTTATCAGCCTTGCCGTCCAGCATATTAAGAAAATCTTCTGTGATGCTGCCGGGCGTGTAATTACGTACATTCAACTGGGCATACATCTGCTGAGTTTTATTCTCCGTTTTCAAGATGGAGGGAACCAGTAGAATCACAGTCATATGGGGCATGGGCCGTAAAGGACGAATTTTCTCACCCTTACCCTCAATTAAGACCGTACCGCCGTAAAGGAAAAGGGGAACATCAGAACCTAATTGGGTAGCGTAACCTATAAGATCACGCAATGAAAGTTTCAAATTCCAGAGGAGACTTAATCCACGCAGTGCAGCTGCAGCATCACTACTGTCTCCACCCAATCCAGAACTGATGGGAATGCGCTTTTCTATTTCAATTAAAGCACCCTGACGGCAGCCCGTTCCGTTTTGCAGTAGACTTACTGCTTTAGCAACCAGGCTTTTAGTGGCCGACCATTCCGGCAGATTACACTTATATTCTACTTTTGTTGCGGCCCCGATTTTTAGTTTATCGTTGAAACTGACTGTCTGTACGACGCTGCGGATTTCATGAAAGCCGTCCGTACGCTTTTTCAGAACTTCAAGCGTTAAGTTCAGTTTTGCAGGCGCCGTGGTGGTCATCATTTACTTTTTACCTCAGCGAAAACTTTTTCTAAATTAGCCCACTCTCGTAGTGTCAGTGTTTCAGCTCGTTTCTGCGGTTCTACCGCGGCCATTTGCATTAAGGATATAACTTCTGCCTTGGGTATATCAAGTCCCTGCGAAAATGCATTAGCTACCTGCTTGCGAGCAGCACAAAAACCAGCCTTGACTGTTCTGAAAAAGTTTTCCTCAGATGTAACATCCACTATCGGCTTATCATACATATCGATTTTCAGAATGGCTGAATCCACCTTAGGCGCAGGGTAAAAATTGCTGGCTGGAACGTAGTCTACGATGTGAGGTTTGCCATAGAACTGTACACTGATTGCCATTATGCTAAGATCGCCGGGTTGAGCCACGATGTTTTTAGCCACTTCTTTCTGCACCATAATGACCATGCTTTGCGGCTTAACGGCGGCTTCGCAAAAATGGCGTATTATGGGTTGGGTAATATAGTAAGGCAAGTTGGCAACTAATTTGTATTTGAAAGTAGCTTTGAAACCCTCTGGGAAGCGGTCTTTTTCATGCTGTATTAAGTCTAACGGGGCGGTCTCCAGGATGTCACTGGCAATAAGGGAAAGATTGTCTGCATAAAAGAAAGTCTCTTTCAGAAGTTCCACCATTGAGGTATCCACTTCTACTGCAATGACGTAACCCGCCTTCTTTATCAATTCTGCTGTCAATATCCCCGGACCGGGGCCCACTTCGATCACTATGTCGGAAGGAGTCAAATCGGCTGCGGCGGTAATTTTGTTTAGTACACCGGAGTTAATCAGAAAATGCTGGCCAAGACTCTTACGTGCCCGCAATTCGTATCGTTGAAGCAATTCCCTGGTACGGTTTAAAAGCGACTTTTCGGGGAAGAAGGATTCAGTCATTTTTCAATCCCAATAACCATAAGGCTTGACCTGATCAATTCCCAATATATACTTACCCAATCTCCCGCTTTTAGTCATTTAAAAGTTGTATTTTGTTTCTGTTCTGGTTTCGACTGGAGAAAGGGCAGTTTTAAATAAAAAATGAGGTTGTGCCCCAGCTCTTGATCCCGCTCAGCGGCTTGCCCGCGCCAGCCTGCTCAGACCAGGTATTCCTGCAACACCCAGAAACAACTATTTACCGCTGCTTCCTTTCGGACCTGACGGATTTCACAGCGTTCTGCCGCGCAAGACCCAGCCTTCAACACCACTTAACTCGAGCAGTCCCTTCGATAAAGGACCGACAGCCAGAAATCAACCCTGCTAAAGCGGATTGCAGGTACAGGGCACCGCTAGTTCCCCGTCTAGCACAACCTCAACTTTATGCTATAGTTTATACTTTTCTTTGTCAAGGCAATGTACTCGTTCAATGGGATAAAATATATAAGAATATCCTTCTATTTTCTCTTACCCCGAAAAGCCCGGGTTCGCAGGTAGACGGATCTATTCTTTTATTGCCTTGACCATGTAGGCGTCCTTCAGCTCATATCCTTCAGAGCGGTAGTATTCTCGAGCACCCACACCGCTTAGTACAGCCACTTGACTGCGGCCGAATTCTTCCCGGGCAATTCTTTCAGCCTCTTTAAGTAAGGCTTTGCCGTAGCCTTTGTGCTGAGCGGCGTCATCCTGCCGGCTGCTTAAAGTCAGTTCCGGACCGAAAACATGCAGTTCGCGGATAAGGGCCGTCTCAAGACCGGAAATGTCACCCAGGCCGGCTATATTTTTTTCCTGTATTCTCAAACGGACCAACCCGAAGAGGGTTTCTCGATCGTCTTCAAAAGATAGAAAAACCTCTTTACCACCTGAAGCTTCATAATCCAAACGTGTCAATCTAGGTTCGCCAATAGCATATCTGGCACGCGCCCTGAAACCATATTCACGGCAGCGTATGCAGCGGCACTGCAATCCCATTTGTTCCATACGCAACCGCAGGGGATCACGCAGAGAGTCTCGCAGACCACCCACGATGAACTTGGCAGGAATATCACGCAGTACACGTGAGATGCGCACATATTTGGGCACAATGGACTTAATGCGGCCCATTAAATCCATCATTATTTCATCGTTATATGGAATGTACCGCCCTTCCTTTAACCATTTTTCCAGTTCAGTGCCCTCCACTACCATAGTGGGATATATTTTTAGTCCATCCGGTCGAAAACGAAGGTCATCAAATAGTACGTTAGAAAGACTTAAGTCTTCCTCGGGTGTCGAACCCGGTAACCCCGGCATCCAGTGATAATGCACTTTGATGGCATTATCTCTCAATAACTCCGTTGCCCTGGCCACATCTTCCACTG
>CAITCX010000165.1 GCA_903890885.1 uncultured Dehalococcoidia bacterium | reverse complement strand
TGCCGAAACAGTATTAACACCCAATTCCCCGGTAATTTTGAAAGCGGAGAGTCATATTCGGAGTATCCAGATTACGTGGACACCCAGCCCCATGAGCAGCGGCGATCCGTTGAGATTACGAGGATACAAGGTTTATCGTTCCAAAAACGAGCCAGGCCCGTATAAAGAAGTGGCCAACATTGTGGGTAAGGATCTGGGCATTGGTGTGGATACGGCCACCACCCTCGATAGAATATTCAAGGTAGATTTTACGGATAAGGGGCTTGCCGACGCAGAAACAACATATTACAAAGTAACCGCCTACAATGAAAAAAATTTGGAAAGCGAATACTCGTCTCCCATAAGAGGCCTTACCGTATCGCCTGTGACCAACATTTACGCTCAAGGCGATCTGGTCAGAGAAGTCAGGCTGTCCTGGGCGACGCTTGGGGACCTGATATCAAAGGTTACAATGTTTATCGCTCTACGATGGAAAATGATGGGTTCAAGAAGATTGCAGTGATTGATCAGCCTGCTAACGCGAGTGAAAAAAAACTTCAATACAAGGACATAGACGGTCTGGCGGACTCGGTACGTTATTTCTACCGCATCACGGTGTTTGAATCTTCAACAGCGGAAACAGCTTCGAAAATTACCGTTGCAGCGATCACGAAGGGTAAGCCGTCCGCACCTCAAAATGTTCGCGCCGTTAGCGGACTCGTTAAAAAGATCGAAATCAGTTGTACTCCCAGTAATACCGAGGATGTGGAAGGCTATAAACTATATGCCGCCCGGCAGAGTGATGGTCAATTTTTGCTGATAAAAAAGCTGGAGGGCAGGAACAATAATAAATTTGTTGATGAGGACGGAACCAGGCTTGATGATGGCAGCAAGTACTATTATCGTCTAACGTGCTATAACAAGGTTGATATTGAAAGTTCATCGGTAGAGGTTTCTGCGACAACAAAGCCCCGGCCTTCACGCCCGCAGGGGCTCAAGGGTGAATCCCTGAGGGTGAAGGAAGTCCCCCTTTCCTGGGGAGCTAATCCGGAGAATGATATTTCAACTTACCATTTATGGCGACTGAGTTCCGAAGGAGGCGACTTTAAGCAGGTTGCTAAAATACCTGCCCGGACGGATTATGTGGACAAGGAGCTGCAGGATGGCGTGTCCTATAGTTACAAACTCCGGGCGGAAGATCGGGACGGCCTCATCAGCGAATTTTCGGAGACCGTAAAAATACCTACCAAGCCTCGACCACATAGTCCCGCCGGTCTATCCGGTGATGTGCGCAATGGTAAGGTTATTCTCAAATGGGATCGAGGTCGTGAGCCTGATATAGCTAATTACAGTGTGTATGAGAAAAAATTCTTCGGCAACGAAAAGATAGCCGACGAAAAGACCAATACGTTCAGCGAGACCTCGCCGCCCAAAGGCAAAACCAAGACTTATCTGATTACCACGGTTGATGCAGACGGCCTCGAAAGCAATCCCAGTCGGGAATTAACCGTTACGGGACATTAACTTTTTTAGAGTTTTCCGGCAGATGAATGAGAAAAGGGCTGTTTTGTGGTTCATAAGATTCCCAACTGTGGTTTTGCTAATACATATGTCGTTTCCGAGTCAGGCGGGTTGATGGTTGTTGACGTGGGGAGTATATTCCCACGACCCTTACGGTTGGTCATGTACAAAATCTCGTCAATAGACGGACCATACCCATAGTCGTTCCAGAACGCTTCTATGACGTTGTAAATATCCCGTTGG
>CAITCX010000164.1 GCA_903890885.1 uncultured Dehalococcoidia bacterium | reverse complement strand
AGGCATTATTGCAAAAGGTGCAATTGCCCTGCATATCGATACCGTATATTGCTTCGGCCGTGGAATCCAGGAGGAGACGTATGTTTCTCTGACTTGAAAGCAGCTCTTCCTCGGCTTTCTTGCGTTCGGTGATGTTGCTATGCGTGCCGAACATCATCAGAGGTTTACCGTCGGGGGTACGGGTGAGAATGCGACCGCGGTCCTGCACCCAGACCCAGTACCCGTCCTTATGCTTCATACGGCATTCGAAGTCATAATAGGGCACTTCACCAGAGAAATGGCGGTTCAGCATTTCCACAGACTTCTGCCTGTCTTCGGGATGCACCAGATTTTCCCAGGTCTTGATGCTGAGAGGGGCCAGTTCATCCAGGGAATAGCCCACTATCCTGGCCCAGGTATCATTGAAAACCGTTTCCCCGGTCTGGATGTTCCATTCCCAGGTGCCGATACGGGTGCCTTCGATGATATTCGCCAGACGTTGCCGCTGGTCCTGCAGCTCTTCTTCCGCCCGCTTGCGCTCACTGATATCCTGAGACAATATTTGAATGCCTAAAACTTGATTGTTTGAATCGGTGATTCTGGTAAAGGTACTCAGGAAATATATATTTCCTGTCGGTAAAGGTACAATATCCTCATAAACCCCAGGACTGTCTGACGAAGCAGCCTTTTGAATGCGGTTGTGATAGAATTCGGCGGCTGCCACGGGGAAAATGTCATAGATGGATTTACCGGTAAAATCGGCGGGAAGCCCATTCAGGTGGCTGGCAGCTAACCTGTTATAGGAGATAACGGTGCCGTCAGTTTTATAATAACCAATGCCGATGCCAGCGTTCTCATACAATAAGCGGTATTTTTCCTCACTCTCACGCACGGCCGCCTCAGTCTTTTTCTTCTCAGTAATATCCTGCGTAACGCTGATGATATGGGGCACTTCATGCAGAGTGACAAGTCTGGCAGATATCAGTCCGATAAATTGACTGCGGTCTTTCCGCCGGAAGACGGCTTCAAAATCCTCACAAACACCTTTTTCCTGGAGTTCATTTAGCATTCTTTGACGCTCGTTTGGATCAGCCCAGATATCGTGGTTCAGATTGGTCATTCTAAGGGTCTCATCCCTGGAGAAACCGGTAATGGTTGTAAACCCTCGATTCACATCTATGATTCGGCTGTTGTCCAGTCGGGAAATGAAGATGGCATTAGGGCTGGTTTTAAAAACAGCGCCGGTGCGTTCAATGGCGGCTTCCATTTCAAAATGCATGCGCTGGTTAACCATCAGTATCAATCCGAAGGTCAAAAGAATACCGGAGACGAAAGGCACCAGCAAGGCCAGAATTTCTAAAGCCGTGGGCGTATACAAATTGGCGGCAGGGGAAGCCGAAAAGAGAAATACGATACGAAGAGCATTAAAACCTCCGGAAAAAACCAGAATGTAGGCCACCAGGTTGGCTGAAGCACGGATAGGACGGGGTTTGTTGGCTGCAAGGTACCGCGCGGTCCACCAGGCGAAAAAGGCAAATCCAGCGGATGTTACTGCCGAGCGGACGGTAAAATCGTCATACAGATAGGTAAACAGGCAAAAAGCCAGAACAAATAATGACAGCGCTGTTACAATAATCCGGCGGTTCTCCTTTTTATCCAGGAAGCGTACAGCGCCGATATGCAGGAGAGCCCATCCGAAGATAATCAGCAGGTTGGGCAGGATGATTGAAACCAGTTTATCCGGGATAACTTCTCGCATGGAAAACAAGGATGTTCCGAGTGTAAAAAAGATAAACCCCCAGACCCACCAGATTATCCCTTTAAAGTTTTTATTCAGTGAATACTGGAAATACAGAACTACGGACTGAAGT
>CAITCX010000163.1 GCA_903890885.1 uncultured Dehalococcoidia bacterium | reverse complement strand
TGCTTCACAGCAAAATGAATCAGTCATTAAAATTACCGATAGTGGTGTATATACACTTACGAATTCAAATGTTTCTTCAACCGGTAACACCTCATCGATGGATGAAGCAAGTTTTTACGGACTGAACGCGGCCATATTAGCCGCATCAGGCAGCAAAATTACATTATCAGATATCAAGATCACTACCACCGGCTCCGGGGCTAACGGAGTATTTGCCACGGGAACAAATTCAACGATTAATCTTGCGAATGTAACTATCAGTTGCTCCAATACGGGTGCTCATGGAGTTGATGCGACTATTGGAGGGATATTAAATCTTAACAACGTCAATATTACCACGAAAGGTGATGGAGCTTCGGCGGCTATTGCTACCGATCGCGGAGGAGGGAAAATTAATGTAATTGGAGGCAACGTAACCACCTACGGTACCAAATCTCCTCCCATCTATTCAACCGGGGAAATAACAATTACCGGCGCGACCATGCAAGCCACGAATTCCGAAGCTGTAGTTATTGAGGGTAAAAACTCGGTTACCTTAACCGATACTACTATATCAGGGGCTAAAAACTGGGGGGTTATGATCTACCAGAGTATGTCTGGTGACGCAAGTATAGGCACGGGCAATTTCAGTATGAACGGTGGGACCCTAACCTCAGAAAATGGACCCCTGTTCTATTCTAACAATACCCGTGCTGTAATAAATCTAAAAAATGCAAAACTGGTCAATCCTTCAGGTATTCTAATCAAAGCCAGCGCAGGAGACTGGGGTAACGCAGGTTCTAATGGAGCAGATGTGACCTTTACTGCAGAAAGCGAAAACATGAGCGGCAGCATTATTTGTGACAGCATAAGCACTGTTAATTTGATATTCAAGAATGCCACCACACTGAAGGGCGCTATTAATACCGAACACACATCCAAATCAGCAGCTTTGACATTGGATGATACTAGTACCTGGGAAGTAAGCGGGAAATCTTACATGACCAGTTTGACAGATACAAATAATGCACTGACCAACATACACTCCAACGGATATAACATTTATTATGATGCGGCTAACATTGTAAATAACTGGTTGAAGGGTCAGACCTACGATTTGACCGGTAGTGGCAAACTGACACCAGTATCTTAATCTCTGCCAAAGTCAAAAACAGGGTTACCTTATTATCTGGAAACCCTTTTTGCCGGTTATAGTGCCCCTGGATATCAGTTTGTGGCCCGCCAGGGCCGGATGGTCAGGTGCGTAGCGGTAAGCCCTCCAAACATGGTTAGTCATGGCGTTGCAATCTGGAATCACCTCCAGAATGTTGCCTTCGCGGGTAACAGGATTGATATATTCCCAGACCACCTCACCTTCTTTGGTCACCTCAAAGAGATGCCCCTCTGTAGATGAGCAAATTAAGGTATTACCGTTGGGGAGGCGCTGACAGCCTGAGGCACTGTAGCCGAAAAAGGCTGTGCTTCTTTCCGAATTATATATCCACACCACCTGATTGGAGATTTGTTTGGGCTGCTTGTGAGAGTCCCTGGGATTGGCAGGCTTCCAGGTATAATAGCCTGCCCCAGGAGGATTGACATAGTTGCCGGTATCCCGACCATCAGCATCGAGATACTGGTTTATCTCAAAAATGTATGATTGTGGGTTACCGTCAAAAAGAGATCCGCCATTATTAAAAACCAGCAGGTGCCCGGACCCGGGCAGACCCGGTTTAATCCATTGAATATTGTGGCTCCCTCCAAATTGCTTGTGGCCAGTGGTTATCACACCCTGGGAGGACATAGATTGAGGTTCACCCTGCCCATACCTTACCGGGTCACCGAAGCGATACAAAAACTCACCGGCCGGACCAGCAGCCAGGGCGATACTACCGGCAGAATCACCTTGTATAAAGGTTTTCCCGTGATCTATTATGTAAAACTCACCGTGAACGGAGTTGATGGCAACCTGGTCCAGGTCCGCGTTATAGTCGACACCGTTGCAGTGGAGCCAGTCTGTCTCCATGGGCCGGCCGGGCAGATTTACACTTAATCTACCCGGAAAGTCGGACAGGGTTTTACCCTTGCCGATATAATTGGCTTTGTTCGGATCAATATCCTGCACAACATGGTCAAAGAACCACCATTCCCAGACTATCTTGCCATCCATATCTCTTTCAACAATCACATCAATACTGGCGTTATCATAGGGACCCTTTTGCGGGTCGCAACCAGCGGCTATGGCTTGCTCATGGGATATGGATTTATTGGCTATATACATAGTGGTAGGGGCATTAAGCTTTTTATTGAAAATCCGCTTGAAATCATGATGAGGCGCGTAGCCCCTGCGATTTTCGACACACTCCCAAACTATGTTGCCATCCCAATCCCGCTCCTGGAACCGCGCGGGTTCTCCCGGCCCTCCAACCCTGTCTATGAGGTGGCCAGTATCAAGCAGGAACGGGCTTTTACCGGTAGGCCAGGTATTGACAACCTGTCCTTCCATATCAACCAGATAAGTGTTTCTGCCTGCGTCAAAGAGGGTATAGCCGTTCCAGGCTTTGGATTTGTCCCAGTAACGCAATTCCGTGGGCTCATAAAAAGCCATTTTGCTGCTCCCTATGGGATAAAACGAATTGTTCTGAGTTTAATCTTCTGATGAAATTATGTCAATAATCAAAGGATAATTTAAGGATGATATACAAATTTTAACAAAAAAGAGAGGACTTAGTGAGAATTAAAGTGTATTGTAAAGAAAGAGGGCCTTAAAAAAGGGGATTTAACTATGACTGATAAAAATAATGCAGAGGACATGTATGAAATAAACCAAGCCGGCAAGACGGTGAACTTATCTTTGATTTTGGCATTAGAACCCTATGGACACAATCCGGAGGAACTTAAACATTTAGCAGCCAAATTTCTGCCTTTTTCGCTTTCATGCGCGCTCTAAAACAGTTTATGTTTGAAGGAAATCAAGGTTATTGTAAATGTATATCCCGATTTGAAGTCCACGGTTCTAAAGTGTGCCATACAATTAAGAGACACCAATCATCACTAAACTGGGCAGCTTTCGAGTCACCAGAATACAAGGAATTCATCCAGTCGTTATAAAAATATAGATTGCATGACCTGTGGCGCCACTCACAGGCAGGCTGTAACTTAATACGGCTTATTTTGTTGGCGGCAACTGTCTGGCTTTCAACATATCCTTCAGCTGAACTTCGGGATGATGATACCTGGCATAGGCGGAGGTTTTTTTACCGTACTGGATAGCCGCTTGAGGACACCACTGGATACAGGCCATGCATTGTTCACAATGATGAGTCCAGGTTGGCTGCCCCTCAACCAGAACAATGTTCTCAGCCGGACAGACCTGGCTGCAAATACCACATTTATTGCAATTGCCGTCAACCCAGAACGAACTGTCAAGCGTGGGAATCCGGGAAAAACTCAATTTATATAGCAGAGTAAACAAGACTCTCTGCCAGAGGGCGCCCTGGTCGACAGGGCTGGTCTCTTTATTGCGGACAACCGTAATTATAGCGGAGATTTTCTTTCTAGCCGACTCAAACTTCAGTTGCTGGTTTTCCCCGGTTTCAGCGCCGCCAAACGGGATATA
>CAITCX010000162.1 GCA_903890885.1 uncultured Dehalococcoidia bacterium | reverse complement strand
TGATTATAACCTGTCGGGAAAAATCCTACATATTGGATTTCATCCTCCATGTCGATCCTGAACAAGGTCAGTCCTATTTTCAGATTATTCAGTGGATAGAATTCCGTGCCTGCTTCGGTACTGATACCTTTTTCTTTTTTCAGACTTGTTAAAAATCCTCCACCTGCACCATTAAAGGAGGCTACTTCATCGAGAAAAGGAATGCGGTAAACGGTTGCGTACTTTGCAAATACTTTTGATTTTTTTCCAAAAAGCCAGGTTAGTCCTGATTCATAGACTTCGGCATTATAAGTATTTTTCGTATCTGTAAAGCTGTTGTCATAGTTGGAAAAATCTATATTTGAACCACTGATAGATGTCTGCTCGAACCGGTAACCGGCACTCAAAATTAGATTTTTCAGAAGACTGAATTCATCCCGGATATAGTATCCAAGGCTGTCCCTTGTCAAATCCGCCCGGCTTTTTTGCGTTGTTCTCTCACGGCTGCTGAAATAATCCTTTTTGTATGGTTCGTTATAGTAATCCACGCCCACAATAACTTTGTTGCCAAACCCGAAGATTTCTTTATCCAGAATATATCTCGGCGTAATTCCGTATGTATCGGCATTCGTGTCGGAATAGACGAACCAAGAAGCCATATTCATTTGCAGCTCTTTTTTACCATACAAAAAATTGATTTCCAGTTGTCCCCATGAGCCCCAGAAAGATTTGAGCCCCAGATTGATATTGGTATATCTATCCGAACCGTCATCGTTCAAATGGGCAGGGGACCAGGGGCCATTTTCTGGCTGGTATTGACGGCGGTCCTGCTCCATCTGAACCTTAGTCAGAGCACCCGGCATTTGATAATCCGTTTTATTAAAAGAGACCCCCAGCGAAACACTGAGTAAATCATTGGCTGTATAGCCCAAATCAAAGCCACCACCCTGCGCCGAATACTTAGAACGCGCCCGATAACCGAAGTTAAAATTATTTTCTCCGGTTATAGCGTAAGTCCATTTATCAGTGGCACCGGTTACAGAAGCCCGTTCATTGTTAAGACCATAACTACCAATCAGAGCAGACGCGTTAAATTTAGGTTCACCCTTGCCTTTTTTGGTAATGATGTTAATTACGCCGGCGATGGCCGCATCACCGTAAAGGATACTTCCCGGTCCCCGGACAATCTCAATCCTTTCAATAGTGTTGATCGGTATCTGCAGCCAGTTGATTGAAGCTATGTCCGTCCGGTTCAAACGGCGGCCATCCAGCAGGATCAGTGTTTTCCCATAAGGATTATCACCCCCGATACCGCGAATGTCGATGTACGCTTGACTGGAATTTCCGCTAGTAGTACGGAATTGAACGCTTTCGAGCTTATCGAGTGCTTCGACAACTGTGGTCGCGCCGGACTTACTGATTTCTTCGGCAGTAATGACGGTAACGTTTGCCGGAGCCTTGCGGGTTTCCTGGCGGTCACGCGTGGCCGTAACAACAACCTCTTCCATTGTCACGGGCGCATCATTATTACCTGAAGCATGTAGTGGTGAAAAACTAACTAAAGAAAAAAACAAAACTAAAAACAGGAACTTCTTCATGGAGCTTCTCCTTTCCCCCTCGGGAATTAAGTAAGTTGGACTCACCAAAAAAGTTTCCTGACTTGCGGCGACCTACTCTCCACTCCTTCCCAATGCCAAGCATCAGTGGTTTAATGTGGATTTCGTTCCGCTTACAGTTGCGGGGCAGTGCCGGACTCTAACCGGCTTCCTTT
>CAITCX010000161.1 GCA_903890885.1 uncultured Dehalococcoidia bacterium | reverse complement strand
ACTACGAAACCAATATTCCTGTGATTATGAACCTCAATACACGTCCTCGTATCACCCAGCTTCGTAGACTGGGGGCTTCAGTTCTGGACTGGAATCCTCGCAAAGTAAGTTTTGGGACTGCACTTTTAAGCTTAATGAAGGTGAAATAGATTTGATATTTATTCTGATCAACGTAGCTGAATGGGCGCTAATCTCGATCATAGGTTTGTGCGGCACACTATCCTTTGTGTCTTCGGGAACTTACTCATTTTTATCAAATTATATTATTTCCCATTATCCTGAAATCGGACGTTACTTGATTGCCCTGATCTGGGTATTTCTGGCTGCGATAGGCGTTTTTTCAGTTTCCTTCCGGCGTAAAGGAGGGGGCCGTTTTACCTGGTTTGCCCTGATATTCGCCTTGCCTTCTATTCTGGCCTTTAACAAATTAGATGTTCCTGGACTTTTGGGATTTAAAGTTGAATTTACTACAAAATTAGAGTTCTGGCAGGCGCTGACCTTGTCAATTGGAATTCTAACCTCCTATCTTTTATTGAATTTTATGCGTGAACTCAAAATATCCAGACTGAGCCTGATAAAAAAAATGGCTGATCCGGCCGATATCAAGAATTGGTTGATTAATTCTCACCGGATATTGTTGCTGGCTTTGCTCTGTGCTCTGGTATTAACAGCTGCCATATCCCTCATTGCCATTAATCTGGAGGCCTGGCTGTTGCCATACTTTCACCGGTTAACCTGGAATATTATCTTGATCGGTGTCGGTTGTTTATTGATGCTGGCTTTGTATGTGTATTGGCTGGGTACTCATCATCGTTTCTCCAGCAAATAGTTTCCATTCAGAAAATTATCTTAACTGGTTGCCCCTTATCTCAACGGGATTTATACCACCAGGTAAGTATGATATCATTGTTAGTGTCCAAACTTGATTTTGATAAACTGCTTATGAGTATAGATGGAACCTGTGTGTAACTGTTTCTGCCCCGGTTTCTACTGTAATAGTTTATTAATATAATATGAATAAACAAAGAGTTTTGATGTTCGTGGGTGCCCATCCGGATGACGAAACATTCGGTATGGGAGCCATTCTGGCCAAATATGCAGATGCCGGAGTGAAAGTCTATTTTCTCTGTTCCACCCGGGGAGAGGCTGGCACGGTTGATCCTGCTTTGCTTGAAGGATACAAATCTATCGGAGATCTGCGCGGGGATGAGTTAACCAGAGCCGCCAAAGTGTTAGGGTTGAGCGGTTTCTTTCACCTCGGCTATCGTGATTCCGGTATGTCCGGCTCTGAGGATAATAAACACCCCGCTGCCATGATCAATGCTCCCGTTGAAGAAGTAGCCGGACGTATAGTTAAATATTTTCGCCAGATCAAACCGGATGTAGTTATCACTCATGATTCTGCAGGCGGATATGGACATCCAGACCATATCGCCACTCATAATGCTACCTTAAGAGCCATTCAATTATCAGGTAATTCGACTCTGTATCCTGAAAGTGGGCCGGCATTCCAACCCATGAAACTCTATTGCGGCATAAGATCACATCGTGTTATGAAAGTTATGATCAGGTTAATGCCGCTTTTCGGACAGGATCCACATCACTTCGGCCGCAATAAAGATATTGATTTGACCAGGATGTTGAAGCATGAGTTTCCCATTCATGCTTCTGTTCGCTTACAGAAGAAATATCTCATAATCAGAGATGAAGCTGTAGCTTGCCATACCAGCCAGGTTGGGGGTCGCCCGCGAGCCAGGGGTATTATGGGTTTTATCGACGGTTTTTTCAAGCTCATAAATACATTTTTCGGTAATCATGAATATTTTATGCGTTTGTATCCTCAAGTGAAATCCAGACATCTTGAATCGGATTTATTTCAAGATATTTGATTCTTTTCCCAGTTTACAAGTGTTGCTTGATTGACTATTGATCCGTATGTATTTAAAATTCAAGAAGAGGATTAGTTATGCCAATATATGAGTATGTCTGTAGAAATTGCAATAATAAGTTCGAACTGATGAGGCCGATTAGCCGTGCTCAAGAAATGGCGGAATGTGCGAAATGTCACCGCCAGGCCGAGCGTATTATGTCCAGTTGCTTTGCGATGACAAGCGGTGAAAATGGT
>CAITCX010000160.1 GCA_903890885.1 uncultured Dehalococcoidia bacterium | reverse complement strand
TGAGGCTGCCAGAAACGTGGACCGTATCCCAGCCTGAGGAGTTCTAATATAGAAATTCCAATGGGTTTACTCATGATAGTCAGCTATGGATAAGAAAATGTTATTCATCTTCCCATGCGCCTGTGCCGATCAACGGCACAAAGCGGCAACTGCACAGGTTTTCAAGTTGATTCCCGTGCTTATAACGGGTTATGCGGCATAATTGTTGATAGTTTCTAGATCCGACGGGTATCACCATTTTCCCACCGAAAGCCAGTTGTTCTATCAGGCAATTGGGAACCTGTGGCGCTGCCGCTGTGACAAGGATGGCGGCATAAGGTGCATCAGCCTCCCATCCCAGCCGGTTTCCTGTAATATGAATCGTGATATTGTGATAGTCCAGCTCTTTCAGTAGATTGCGGGCTTTCTCGGCCAGCGCCGGTATACGTTCAGTACTTATCACATTCTTGGACAATTCAGCCAAGATGGCCGTTTGGTAACCACTGCCTGTGCCGATTTCAAGCACCTTCTCATTTCCGGTGAGTTCCAGCGCTTCAGTCATTAAAGCGATGATTGAAGGTTGTGAGATAGTCTGATCATGTCCGATAAGTAAGGGTTCGTTTCTGTATGCCGCTAAAGAGAAAGATTCCGGCACAAAGAGTTCGCGAGGAATTCGCCCCATAACTTCCAATACGCATCTATCTTTTATCTCATCTTCGAGGATTTCGATTAGGTGCGCTCTCTTTGCTGCAAAATCCATATTTTCCCTGCTTTCAGTCAGCAGCCTAATGGGGAACTACGAATAAAGCTACAACTATCAAGATAGCGATGATCAAAGTGACTATACCCGTCCATTTCACATCGCGGGTGAAGTTCGAAGTTGTAATAAAAGACTCAACAGTAGACGGCTTGGAGGCAGATGTAGATAAAGGTTTATTTCCAACTGCCTGATTGACGACTGCGGGAGCCGGATTGGACGAAATGATGCGACGATTACGTCTTGCTTTGGGTGCCATACTTGATCCTCCTATTTCGCTCTGGGATGAGATTTTTCATAAGTACGCCTGACATGGTCTGAAGTCAGGTGAGTGTAAACCTGAGTGGTGGAAATGTTAGCATGGCCTAGCAATTCCTGTACCATGCGTAAATCAGCTCCACCATTCAACATATGCGTAGCAAAACTGTGTCTAAGGGTATGTGGGGTGACTTCCACTTCAATACGAGCGTCTTTAGCATACCCCTTCAAAATTTGCCAGAGCCCCTGGCGGGTCAAACGTTCTCCGCGGACATTAAGGAAAAGGGCGGTTTCTTCAACCTTAGTCCCGGCAATATGAGGACGGGCTTCTTTTAGGTATTGTTCGATAGATTGAGTGGCTCGCGGATAAATGGGTATCATTCGTTCCTTATTGCCTTTGCCGAAGCAGCGGACATAGCCGCCGTTGATATCTATATCGCTGATATTTAAAGACACCAGTTCGCTGACACGCATTCCGCTGGCATACAGCAGCTCCAACATAGCTTTATCTCGCCTGGCCTCAGGTGTGTTAACTTTGGCTGGTTCTTCTAGCAGTCGGCGGGTTTGAGTTACGGTTATGGGTTTAGGTAAAGCTCGG
>CAITCX010000159.1 GCA_903890885.1 uncultured Dehalococcoidia bacterium | reverse complement strand
GCTGCAACACGGGTATGCCAAATTATTACAGCAAAACTCTTGGTTTTGGCCGGCGCTCCAGTCCAACTAATGGGCAAAGAGACCGGTCTATCGGTGCTTTCGGTAAGGAATAAGTTGCAGGTGTATTTATCACCAAGCTCGCCGCCTTCTTTGACTGCGGTGCTGGTTACTTTCATATTGCCGCTGCTAATAGGTAGATCGTCGGCAATGGGCGGAGGAGGTGGTGGTCCAGGTGGATCTGGCGGTTGTGGGCCATCATTAGCCTTTGGTGGGGGTGGGGGTGGGGGCGGCGCGATATCTTTACCACCAGACACTGGCGGTGCCCGCGGCGTTAAGGGCGCTGGACCTGCATTGGTAGATGGTTTTGGTGATGCAGAACTGGTGGCCGGTGCTGTTATGGATGTTGGAACTGCACTGGTAGATGGTATTGGTGGTGCAGAACTCGTGGCCGGTTGGGGTGCTGTAGACGTGGTTGATGTTTGAGCTGAACTGGTAGTCGGTTGGGCTGCTGCTGACGTAGTTGATGGTTTAGCTGCACTGGTAGTTGTGCTGGAGGTCGCAGCCTGCGAACAGCTAGCGAGTAGCGGCATCACTAGTAAAAGAATGCCAAGAGTGATAAAAAGTACCTTTTTGAGCATTTGATAGCCTCCCTATATTGAATAAAACCTATTTCTCATCGTTTGAATATTATCATATATTTCCTGAATACGCCAATAAGGAATTTGTAAAAATATTTCATAAAAATTCGAATCTACACTCGATTCCATCCTGTTAAGACCTATAAACTCCGTTTTTTTACATATTATGAATATGTAGGTAACGAAGAACCGTGATTTGTAAAGTGGGAACAAAAATGAGACGGATGGGCACCAACATGTTTTGATGGGTGAGATTTTAGGCGTATAGAACGTGGCACTCACATCTATCATTATACGGCATCTTTGCTGATTACACTTCAACACCATTTTACGAAACTCTGGAAGCTACAGGTCTGTTTTGGCTTATTCCTATCATCTTATTGATGGCATTAATTATAATTATATTTCCATTTCTAACCCAATTTACTTTGTTAGGACGTGACAGACGACGTTAGTCCCTCTTTTCAACCACTGTTTAACCGCTAGCTGTCTTTTACATTTTTAAGAGTTGTTCCTGAAATACAGCGACGGTTTACTTAATAATTACTCGCCGGTTTAGAGCAATATATTTTACCTATATTTTAATGAGGATTTTTGTTATATAATGTACCTAATAAAAAAGGAGGATATATGAGAAAACAAGCACTGTTGATATTAGCTTTCCTGCTCATTGTTAGCTTCCTTGTTGCCGGTTGCGGGCAAACTGCAGCGTCTAAAAATCCGCCGCCTCCTGCATCGACTTCTGCTGTTGCAGGTTCTCAAGTAAAACCAGTTTTGGGTGGTACTTTTAAATGGGCCTGGAAGTCCGGGCCTACGGCTTTTGGTTTGCCCTTGTCCGCCACCGGGCCAAGTGCAGACACTTTGTCGTTCACCATTCAGCCGTTGATACGACATACGGAAAAACCGGGGATATATGAACCTGTCCTGGCTGAAAGCTGGTCGTTTTCATCCGATAAGTTATCGTTAACTTTCAACCTTCGCAAAGGTGTCAAGTTCCATGATGGTACGCCATTCAACGCCGATGCAGTGAAATGGAACCACGAGAGACTACTGGCATCGGCAAACCCGCGTTTAAAGATGGTTAAATCAATTGATGTTATCGATGATTACACCATTCGCTACAATCTTACCTACTGGAATACGCTGGTATTGTGGGACTTTACTTATGGCGATGCGGCCGGCATTATTTCACCGACTGCTTTTAAGGAAAAGGGAGAAGACTGGTGTAAGATTAACCCGGTAGGTACCGGGCCCTGGAAGTTCCAGGAATATCAGCGGGACACCTATATTAAGTTTATCAAGAACCCTGATTACTGGGATAAGACTATCCCTTATCTGGATTTTATGGAACTGGATAAAATCGCCGACCCGCTGGTTCTCTATGCTTCGCTGATTAAGGGAGATGTGGATGGCTGGCGAGAGGTGGATGTAGATTCTGCAGCGCAACTGACAGCCACTGGTCAATACAATATTGAATCTATTTCAGGCGGTCACATGATACTCTGGTACAATAACACCGATCCCGCTTCTCCCTGGTCTGATGTAAAAATGCGCCAGGCCCTGGAATATGCCATCGATAAAGAAACCATTGCCAAATCGCTTGGTAAAGGTTTCTGTGATGCCACTTACGAGTATGTTAATGATCTGGAGGCCGTTGGCGGGAAATCCGGCACTGCACCCCGGAAAGTTGATTACGTTAAAGCTAAAGAATTGCTAAAAGCAGCGGGGTATCCCGAAGGCATAAGTGTGAATCTTTCTGTGAATCAAAAGTTTAATACCCCCTTTGTGCAGGCTCTTCAGGGCAGTTTGGCCAAAGCTGGAATCAAGGTTGAAATCCAGGTTAAAACTGATGCTGAATGGGCTGCCTTGCAGCTTCAACCGTGCATCGGCAGTGAACTGCGCTATGACCGGCAGACCGGCGGCGGAGCCGGTATCGTCTCCACCGTGAATAATGACTTTACTACCAAATCCATCAAATTCCCGGCAGTTGTCAGGCCGCCCGGCTGGCAAGAAGCCCTGGATTCGCTGTTAATTGAAGAAAATAGCGCCAATATCGTAACCATCCTGACCAAAATGGAGAAGATGGCCTACGATGCCGCTATGTTTACTCCTCTTTGGACTAACAATGACTTAATGGCTTACAGTAAAAACCTTAAATGGGACACCAGCAAGAGGGCCTCAATATGGACAGCCGCCTGGCGTCCTACAGCGCGCCTTGATCTGGCCTGGCTTCAAAAGTAGTAAAACCCCGCAGAGGTTAAAGAAAGGGGTGGGTGCTCATTCGGCGCATCCGCCCCTTTCTTTATCCTAAACGGGTAATCTCTGCTTTAATAAGCTAAACATCTGTCCCCACTCTATGCGATCGTTAGTATCGGTTCAAGTTGTCTGCTATAATAGCTCTCTATGATGCTTCCGAAACAAAGCCTGGTGGCTTATAAAAATAGACCGGCCGTGGTAATTGAAAATACGCCAGACCTGCAAATCAAATCGGATGACGGCGAGTTGCAAAAGGTGCGGGTCAAGGACGTGATCCTGATCCATCCGGGGCCGGTTCTCGGCCTTACTGGACTAGAACCTCCCGCCGGAGATGTAGAAACCGCCTGGGAAATTTTGTCACAGGACACAGTGACCATTCGCGAACTCGCTGAAGTCGCTTACGGCAGTTTTACACCAGCTGCGGCCTGGGGCGCCTGGCAGCTTTTCACCGAAGGCATCTATTTTAAAGGTAATCCCGAGCACATAACCTGCTGTTCCCGCGAAGAAGTCAAACGAAAACAAGAAACACGGCGGCTAAAAACTGCCCAAAAATTGGCCTGGACAGGCTTCCTATCTCGCCTTGCCAGTCGGCAGCTAACCCCGGATGACAGCCCTTTTCTTGCCGATGTTGAAGCCGTGGCGCTAGGCGCAGGCCAGGAAAGCCGAATTATG
>CAITCX010000158.1 GCA_903890885.1 uncultured Dehalococcoidia bacterium | reverse complement strand
GGTCAAAACAAAGAAGAGAGCCGACATAACAGCCGATTTTTGATTCTTCAATCAGCATTTTGTAGCCGGGATAAGCTTCAGGGTTTTCATCCGGAAACTGGGCATGATTATAATAGTCTTCAAAACTGGTTACAGCGCCTTCATATTTTTTCTTCTTCATATCCAGAACATGGTTGGCTACAATATGATATAGCCATGTCCTAAATGCAGCCTTTTTTGAATCATAAGTTGATAGCTTGGTGATGATTTTGATCAGAATCTCCTGTGTGATATCCTGGGCGTCATTCGGATCGAAAACCATTCTGATGGCAATGTTATATATCCATGCCTGATGAAGACGGATAAGCTCCTCAAGTGATTGAACATTGCCGCCTAATGCTTCTGCAATCAAAACATCGTCCTCATTATTTTTTTCATTATCTCTAAAGGGGTTATACATATTTCTTCTCTTATTCATTTGTTTAATAATATATACGATTATTAAAAGAGAGTGTGACAATAATCAACGAAATAATAATTGGAATTAAAGAGGGAATTTGCTCTGCCTGTAAGCAGGAAAGTGCCTTTCTCAACGTTACCTACTGCGAACCGGATTGCGGTTTCACCGGAATGGATAAAAGGTTGAAATAAAGCATAATTTAGCCTTGAATATATTCCACAATAACGCGTCCCGCTTTTTCGCTGTGAGTTTCCATATTACTTTTAAGTTCTATGTAGGTGGAATCAGGTATGATCTTCAAAAGGCGCTTTATATTTTCGGTACCATGGAGCGTGTCTGTCGTAGCGCCGATAATGAGACATGGAACGGTGATGTTGTCCAGATGATTCCATATTTCGTAGTTTCGAATAGCAAGCGCGTTAGCTTTCAGTTTGTATGGATCGGCGCAGTCCAGGGTATTTTCATATTTTTCAATCTGTTCTTTGCTGTTTTTTTTATCTAGCCGGAAGTTTCTAAGATACCATTTTATTACAGGCTTTGCGGAAAAGTAGAGTGATGGATGCATTGCTGGAATTACTGTTCCCAGTATTTTGGGGAATCTCAACTCTGTATTTGGACCGATAAGTACCGCGGATAAAGGTTTCCGTTTCTCTGATCCGCAATATTCAAGAATCGCAGAGGCGCCGAGTGAACTTCCGGCAAGTATAAACTTTTCCGATGGCAAAACAACTTGTTTAACGACCTCACCTATATCAAGTTTAAGGCGCTCCATGGAGAAGCTTACTTTTTTTACATCAGGAACTATCGATGACTGTTTTTCCCTCGATTCAAGATAGATAACTCTGTACTTGGCGGTTAAAACTTTCAGCACGCCTTCCCATCCGGAGATCAGTGAAATCCATCCGGCCACAAAAATAATAACCGGCCCCTCCTGTGCAGCATTGCGCGGAGTGAAATCAATTATCTTAAGAGAAACCCCATCGGATACTTCCAGCATATATTCCTTAACGGCTGTGGAATTGTCAGTGTATTGAGAATAATCCATATTATGTCCCCCGGAATATTTTATATTTAGTGCATGCCATCATCATGGCTCAGGTGATTCCCTAGAGCAGTCTGAAGAGGTGATTGGCATTCTCAAAGAATATCTTTGCTTCAGCCTGTTTGCTCAAACCCAGACCTTTGACGATGTCGATATGTTCTCTGGGGCTGATGTTGACTGCAGCGTAGTCGGTTCCGAATAGGATGCGGTCGATGCCGAACAACTCAATGCAGTGCCGGATACCCGCGGGTGAAAAACCCATCGTATCGACATAGAGATTGGTCCTGAGGTAGTCACTGGGCTTACGCTTACAGATGGCCGCCTGTCCCTGCGGCAATCCGCCGTAACCCAGGCGATAGCCGAAATCGAGACGGCCGATTACACCCGGCAACCCTCCGCCCATGTGAGGGAGCACTATTTTCAGCTTCGGATACCAGTCAAAAACCCCGGAGTAGATCATGCGGGCAATGGTCATTGTCGTGTCGAATGGTCTTCCGACCACTTCTTCCAGGCGGTAACAGTCCATCTTTTGATATCCTAAAGGAATAAACGGCGGATGCAGGTAAACAGCCACATCCTTGTGCTCGACGTATTTCCAGAAGGGGTTGATTTTTTCGGAATCCAGGTATTCCCCCTGCCAGCTGGTGCTGAGGTTGATGCCTTTTGCTCCCAATTTGTTCAGGCAGCGTTCACATTCGGCAGTTGCTCCTTCCGTGGCTGGATTGACCATGGCCATAAAGGCAAGCTTGCCCGGATATTTTGCGGCCAGGGCAGCGGTTTTATCATTAACCATGCGGGTCAATAGATCATCCGGTGCGAGAGACAACTCCCGGCACAGCAGTTCCAATTCCATGGAAAAGCTTAAGATGCCCAGCGTCACTCCGGCTTCATCCTGCTTTTGGACCTGAACATCGATATCGGATAATTCGGGGTAGACAATGGAAGTAATGCCATCTACGGTCAGGGTATCTCCGGTTGGAAGATTCTGCCAATGGGTTTTCATCTTGAAAAACTTTTCCATGACTTTATCTTCCGAGCTTCCCGGCTTCCACATGCAATGACGGTGCACATCGATAATAGGTGTGGTGGCATGCTTTGTCCCGGCCGTAACTGCGTGCACAGGTGGAAGTTGCGCGCCATGCGCGTTCAGGCGGCCCTGCACGGCCATGACACCGGCAGCAGCGGCACCATATAAAAATGTCCGCCGCGAAACCCGTTTCTTATTGAGCTTTTCCTCAATTTTCATAGAATCAGATTTCGTATCCATAGGCCAGTCTCCTCCTTCTTTTTCAATGAGACCAAAATTTCAGAAACGAATACCCTAAATGGCACTATAGGGTCACTATAGGTGCACTGAAATTTGATGGTCGTAATGAGACTTCAATTCCGCAAACGCAGCTTAGCGGAATTGTCTAGTCGAATTATCCTGCCGCAGGCAAGGGAATTATCCCCGAGGCGAAGC
>CAITCX010000157.1 GCA_903890885.1 uncultured Dehalococcoidia bacterium | reverse complement strand
TCTTTAAGATATCATCAGCGTAAATTACGGCGACTTTTTTCACCGGCCTGCCTGACGGAAAGCTTAGCGCGTCTCCAATCCTAAGTATTGCTGCGAGGTATTTGGCTACAAATAAAGTGGCGTAGTGCTCATTCTCTAAAATGTCTGGGGGGTATTTAGCTTCAAGCAACTTAACAAATCTGGCCATCTTCAATTCTTTACCCAAACCATAATTGGTTCCGCGATGCCACAGGATACAATATGCCAAGATCCAACTTACCGAATATGGGAAACATTCTACACCTCGCCTGTCACTCTCGTTAATCTTTTCAACAAAACACCGAAAACCAGCCTCATTGTGACGCTCATTGGGGACACCAATATCATGTAAGTAGCAGGCAGCTTCCAATAAGTATCTTTGATGTACGAATTTCGGGAATACTATGTCCGACTCTAAGAGGCCATCAAATATGGCCAGTGATGTCGCTGTTACAGCCTCTGCATGCTGCAAACCACGTCCGTAATTAACCTCCGTAGCAATTGACTTCGCCATTTCCATAATAGCTGAATCCGAAATCCGATGTGGCAGTTCTTCGATTGCTGATCTGCCAGAAGTGATAATTGGCCACAGTTTCTTAAATTTTGATTTTAGTTCTCTCGTACATGAGTGGTACGCCTCATAACCTTTACCATACGGGTCAGAGATACCCAAAACCTGAACTTTGTTCTGTGGTATTCTGGCTGCATCTTTAGCCTCCATGACTAACACAAGGCATGCTCTATCCTTGAGTTCTGAAGATAGTTGTTTAGGGCTATAATTCGCCAATAGGTCTCTGTCATACATGTTTATTATCACATTTCTAGCTACTTGGTTGGCAGTCTCACCATCTGGATGAGTACCGGCAGAGTCGACTTCATACATATCATCGAGTTTTGCTTCCATTAACATCTGCTGGAGGATCACTTTTCCTAGGGGGGGACGGCTGGTGTCACCACCACTTACTAACAGGATTAACCTCTTTTCCACGAACAACCTCCTTTACGAACCTTCCATATCTCAAATCCATGGAGCCTGGTGACTCTACGCGATTTGAGTCACGATATTTATATTGACCCACCTACTTTTATCCAATTTTAACATAAATATTCTCCACAGGAATAATTATAGCTTGTTGATTGGCTAATATATTTTTGTGAATAAGAACATCTTGGGAAAACGTATCCAACAAGCGAGAAAATCTGCAAAGCCGCCAATAACTCAATTGGATCTTGTAGCTCGTCTTCAGGCGCTGGGGTTGTCGATAGACCAATCAGGTTTATCCAAGATGGAAAATGGGCAAAGGCCTATTACTGATATTGAGGTTATCGGGTTTTCCAAGTCGTTGAGAGTATCAATATCATGGTTATTTGATGATGCAGAAATGATGGGACAGCGTAACGAAGGTGTAGTACCATAGTGTGGGGAACGACATATCCGAGCTTTTCAAGTTAAGCAGTTCAAAATAGAATGCAATATCCGGTAACCCTGCAACCTGAGCTGAGAAGCACCGTATCCATAGAATCTACCAGTAGCTGCATCTCTCCCTGCGGGCTGGGCTAACCGTAGGGCCATGTTTTATGCCCGTTCCCATACGGCGCCTTCTGTCCTGCCATAGCAGGAAATTTAGGGCCTGTTGTGGAAGGCGCCCGGAAGGCGCCGCGTTCGGGCAGTTGTCCACCGCCACTCATTGTAGTAACCCACCCTGCGAGTCAGGGGAACTGTAACGCGATATGTTATTGCCCATTATAATAGGGCACCGTAGCCGGCGATCAAGGACGGCGGCAGTTGGTGCCCGTTTTCCCCGTCCTCCGTGGTGAAAGATGAAGGGAGCGAGGCCGAAGAAGACGCCGTGTGTGAATAGTGGATGCCGTGGGTTATATTATAGTCTGTATAATGGCGTTTGATCGTTCGCGCGCTTAACACTGATAATTGCAGCTTGTAGGCCTGGTTGTCCTCATCAGGCATCTCTCCCTGCTGGCTGGGGAATGGGATATTGTCTTCCCTTGCGCCCTCCTCCTGCCCCTTTCGAAGCAGAAAAGGAGGAGGAGGGGGAAGGGGGGAGATCATGGATGCCGTGGGCTATTTTGTAATCAACGTAATAGCGCTTGATCGTACCCTGTTTAACACCGATATCATAAAGGGCCCGAGCGTTAGGCTTGAATCCCTTCTACAACAGGTCTGCACGGATATTTTACTCCTCCGTTCGAGACATCTTGTAAGAAATGAAATATTGCAGGTCGGATATCGATGTTTGGGTTACCTTTCCGTAACCCTTTTATTTGATATATGGTTTTAACTTTGAAGAGCGTGCTGGATGGCGTATTCTTCTCATTGCTGAGATTTCAATCTGTCTAATCCTTGAGCTTGAGACATTTAGTATTTGTCCAACTTCCTTGAGCGTTTTAGTTCGCCTGTCTATTAAACCAAATCTTTCTATTATCACTGCCCTGACCTTAGTTTCATTCTGTCCTGCAATACTATTAATTGCCTCTACCAAAGCATCGTGTAAACTGACCCCGTTGATTTCATCGCAGTATCGCTCATTGGATTCTGGAGGCCAAGGACCAAATATGGCCGCCATCAGTATTGTCTCATTGCTGATTTCTCTTTTCTTCATAATTTTCACCTCGCCCGCATTCTATCCCCGCAGTATCAATAGGGTCTATAGTTTTATGTCGCTTTTTGCGCTGATATTGCCTTCCGGTATACACCTGGTTTCACGCTATCCCGCCACCCTTGCCGGCAGTTGAATTTACGAGGTCGGACATATAGATCACAGGTCAGACACGCCACTCTACGTTCAAAAGGTGGGAGGCGACAGGTTGGACATGCTGCTTTCGCCCATCCACTGTAGGCGGCAGATTGGACATGAATGTGACAGGTCTGACATGCTGTGTCACAGGTCGGACACGCTACCAGGAGCAGCGGGACCTTATATTGACATGCAGATACTTCTGATAAAAGTACCCCGCCCGCTAATTCGCTTGCCGGTAATATAATCCACTTTTCGCCCGTGAGTTCGCCCGCTATTGCCAGCCACACGATTTGCTCCAGCAAATCAGGGCTGACCGGACCCAAATAACGCTACCACTGCTTACTTCGTTGCCCCGGTTAGAACCAGAAATATAGAATACGCTGAAAACTAAAAACGAAGTGCCAAAGAACTAATCCTTAAGCGCGGGTGGCTTAATCCTAACACGACTTGCTCTCAATAGCTGAAGGACGGCATAATCCTTTTGCATCTCAAAATAAAAATCGCCACGAAATGGAGGATCAATGGAATGATCAATCACCTCATGGCAAGTTGCCAGGAAAAGTGGAGTCAATTCCTTGCAAAAACGGCAAGGCAAGCCCATCACTGAACCATGGGGGTGCTGATCTATGACATGGATATAAAAATCGCGCATCTGGCCGATAGGTATTGACGCACCGCAGCTGCATTTGGGGGAATTATCTTTATTGATGACAGATGTGTCATCAAGAAAATCTGGCCCGTAGCTATAATCCCAGAGCGAAGCGAGTTTGGATTCAGTAGTCTCGGACGTTAATTGATAACTCCAATTACCACGCGATAAACTTGCGCGAAGTGATTTCCAAATTGCCAATCCATCGGGTTTCAGACTTTGACCGGCCAATTTAGCTGTGAGAACGCGCTCGGTTATGCCAGCC
>CAITCX010000156.1 GCA_903890885.1 uncultured Dehalococcoidia bacterium | reverse complement strand
GCCAATGACTTAGCCTCCTGCCAAACTATTAACTCTTTGAAGCTTTCGTAGCCCATATAAACCCCATTAAAATACCGATTCACCTATTCACCCCGTCCTCCGCAGTACCTGCTACGGAGGGTGGACGACTCACCTATTCGCCCCGCAATTATCTTTATCCACACCTTCCGGTTTCTTGGCCCGTCAAACTCGCAGAAAAAAAGAGACTGCCAGGTACCAAGCTGCAGCATGCCGCCCTCGATGATGACGGTTTGTGAACAGCCGAATAAACTCGACTTGATGTGAGCGGCTGAATTGCCTTCGCTGTGGCGATAGCCATTCTGCAGCGGGATAATTTTATTCAATGCTGCCAGCATATCATGGATAACGGAGGGGTCGGCATTTTCGTTTATAGTTAAGGCCGCGGTGGTGTGAGGTACAAAGACGACACACATGCCGCAGGCAACATTGCTTTTGTGCACCATCTTTTGTACCTGATGGGTAATATCAATCAGCTCGATGCGGCTGTGCGTTTTGACCTGCAGTTCTTCCATGTATATCTCCGCAGATATATGATAATTGTTAGCTGTAGGCTGATGGCTGTTGTCTGATCAGGCGGCGGGTTTTGTATTGGAGTATTGATGGGAAACCTTATCGAGAATGCCGTTTATGAATGCGCTTGATTTATCGGTGCTGAATTTTTTAGCGATTTCAACAGCCTCGTCTATGGTTACTTTAGCTGGAATATCAGGACAATAGAGAAGCTCAAAAACTGCTGTCCGGATGATGCTCCGGTCTACCAGCGCCATCCGGTGCAAAGACCAGTGATCTGATGCCTTGCGGATTATCTGGTCGATTTCTTGCTGGTTTTGAAATACCCCGCGGAGCAGATGAGTGGCAAAATCTATGAATTCACCATCCGGCTGAAACATGTCGCAGAACGTCGTGAGTGCATCGTCGATATCTGATTCGTTAATTTCCAGCGTGTACAGAATCTGGATTGCAATTTCTCTTGATTTCCTTCTCGTTCCCAAAGAGCAGACCTCACTGCATTGTGCTGTCAGTTGATAGCTACTTTATTTCCTTAATCAAATTAACCATCTCAATAGCTGATATGGCAGCATCCCACCCTTTGTTGCCGGACTTGCTGCCTGCTCGCTCGATAGCCTGTTCGATATTATCAGTTGTCAGGACGCCAAAGGTGACGGGAATTTCCGTTTCAAGATTAACCTGCGCAATGCCTTTGGATACTTCGGCCGCCACATATTCAAAATGAGGCGTTGCACCTCTGATAACCGCTCCCAGGCATATAACCGCATGGTACTTACCGGAGTTGGCAAGCTTCTTGGCGACCAGGGGAATTTCAAACGCTCCGGGAACTCTGATAATATCAATATTTTTATCTTCCGCACCATGGCGCAGAAGAGCATCCATTGTTCCCTCCAGCAGCTTCCCGACAATAAAATCGTTAAACCTGCTGACAATTACCGCGAATTTGCAATCCTTTGCTACCAGTTTGCCTTCAT
>CAITCX010000155.1 GCA_903890885.1 uncultured Dehalococcoidia bacterium | reverse complement strand
CCTAAGGGCACCGGCCTGGGCCTGCCCATTAGTAAAAAAATCATAGAAAACTACAACGGTAAAATCTGGGTTGAGAGCGTCCTGGGGCAGGGTTCGACCTTCCTATTTAGCTTGCCTGCAGTCAATGAAAAAACCGGTGTTTGCAAGCCTGGCAGCTTGTTCTAAAGCGTTTCGGGGTTCAGCAGATCTCTGACCTTGGCCAGCAGAACTGCCCGGTCAGCTGGTTTGGCGAAAAACTCGGTGGCGCCCACCTTTAAAGCCGCGTCCCTATCGGTATCCTGGCCCTTGGCAGACAACATTATCACGGGTAACTTGGCTGTGGCGGGATCTTCACGCAGGCGACTGCACACTTCGTATCCGTCCAGTCCCGGCAGCATTACATCCAGTAGTAGCAACTCTGGTTTCTCTTCTATGGCCTTCCTGAAACCGAACAACCCATTAGTCGAGCTTATAACATCATAGCCCTCTTTTTCCAGGATGTACGTCAGATAACGTAAAAAGGCGGGATCATCTTCTATTACTAATATCCGTCTGATATCTCTTTCCTCTCTCGCTGCATACCGTATTGGTTCAGATTATAACAGAAATGGGCATAGTGTCAAAACCGCCGTGCGTCCCGCGTCAAACTCATGGTTGCTAAATCATAACTCAACACTCATAGCGTATATTTCAGGCTGAACTTCTAAAATGATTTTTTCAAAAACAAATCCAATTTTCGAGGCTAAAGTGATTTTCGGCGCTAATTGTGATAACTTTTTTTCGTATTGTAACCTTTTATTTATATTTCCGCTGCAAAATTAACCTTTTGTTTACTTTGCCCTGATATGATTATAGATATCAACTAAGCGTTTATCAGAAAAGAGGTAAATATATGCAATTGTTGGAAGGCAGATGTCCCCAGTGTGGAACTAACTTTAATGGTTGGGTGGTTGAATCGTATAGCGGGCAGGTCTGTTTGCATTGCGGGGCTGCCCTGGTTACCATATCCAACAGTGAAAGTCCTCTCAAACGCGGAACCCGAAAACCTGAGTTCAGCAGCGAACATGCCTTCAGCGGATACATGCCTGTCTCTGACAAAAAACATCCGGCCCTGCACTCTCAAATCAAACCTCAAACCTCAAACTTCTAGCATCAATCTCGTCTTTAACATCTTTCCATTGGATGCGGCTGTCGGTGAGTTTGAACCAGGCATACTGGTGCCGCACAAAACGGTGATTCGCGTTTTTGATCAAATTCACAGCTTCTGCCAATGAAATCTCTCCCCTCAGGTACATCCCCATCTGCGTATAGCCTATGCTGTTCATGGCGGGCTTGTCGAAACCGTAGCCGCATTCGAGCAGGTTCCTGGTTTCTGCTTCCAGGCCCTGGCTGATCATTTCGTCTACTCTAGCATCTAGCCGTCTGTACAGGTCTTCACGATCAGTTGTCAAACCAATAATAAGTGAAGTAAAACCAGGATCGTGCTTCTGCTTTAATTTGGAAAAAGGCTGACCGCTTTGCAGTGTGACTTCCAGCGCCCTGATTAGCCGCCGTGTATTGTGAGGGTTGATTTGTTGGGCGGCCTGCGGGTCGAGTTCTTCCAACTGCTTGATCAGGCTTTTATTGCCCAGCTCCAGGGCCATTTTTTCAAGCTGGCTGCGTAGTTCGCTATTGGGCTGGACCTTGGGGATTTGCCAACCTTCCAGCACCGCCCAGACATATTGGCCGCTTCCTCCTACCAGGATTGGCAGTTTGCCCCTCTTGTGTATGTCATCGATGGTTTGCATAGCCAGTTGCTGGTACTGGGCCAGTCCGAACTCCTGGTCTGGATTGATAATGTCGTAAAGATGATGCGGCACTGCCTGCTGCTCTGTCGTACTGGGTTTAGCAGTCCCGATATCCATAAACCGGTAAACCTGCCGGCTGTCTGCATTGACGATTTCACCCTTGAGTGCCTGCCCTGTTTTGACCGCCAGGCGGCTTTTTCCGGTCCCGGTCGGTCCCAGTATAGCAATCAACGGACGTTCGGCTGCGGCTATAGCAGTTTCCTCCCTTAACCTTTCAGGCCTTTTTGAGACGTAATTTTTACTATCTGCGTGAAGTCCGCGGTTTTAAGGCTTGCTCCACCCACCAGTGCGCCGTCGATATCTGCCTGTGAGATGTATTCAGCCATGTTGACTGGCGTCACACTTCCACCGTATAAAATTCGCATTTCGGAAGCGGCCTTTTCTCCGTATTTGGCGATCGCCAGGCCCCGGATAAAGGCAATGGTTTCCTGGGCCTGCTGGCCACTGGCGGCCTTGCCGGTCCCGATCGCCCATACCGGTTCGTAGGCAATGGTTAGTGTTCCGCTTTGCTCTACGCCTGCCAAAGAAGTTTTGAACTGTTCGCTCACCACGAAATTGGTTTGCCCGGCTTCATATTGCTGCAGGTTCTCCCCGACGCAGAGAATGGGTTTCAGGTTGTGTTTTATGGCTGCCAGGATTTTTTTACTCAACATTGGACCGTTTTCATTGAAATACTGCCGCCGCTCTGAGTGGCCGATGATAACAAATTGGCACAGGTCCTTTAACATCACGGCCGATACCTCACCGGTATATGCGCCTTTTTCTTCGGAGTACATGTTCTGTGCGCCTACCTTGATTTCGCTGCCGGCCAACTCATCTCTCACGGCGGCTAGCGAGATGAAAGGTGGACAAACCAGTTTTTCAACTGCTGAAATACTGTTGATAGTCTGTTTCAAGCTTTTTACCAGCTGCACAGCCTCGTTAAGAGTAGTGTTCATCTTCCAGTTTCCCGCAATCAGCGGAGTGCGCATAAGTACCCTCCTTTACATTTTTAACTTGAGTTTTTAAAATTATACCCTTTAGCCGCCGATTTTCCTAATATTTAGTACTAAAATAATGGCCTAGATCCTTCAATTTCCTTGACGAAGAACTTTAAAGCCCCTATACTTCACTTACTAACTATCTCTTCAACTTCTGTGAGCTGGCCTGAATATTCGGATACAATAACATGCGTAAAAGAATCTGGTATTCCGCGATCGGTCTGCTGGTAGTCGGCATACTTTTAGCCGGCCTATTGGGTGTGATTGATGCACTGGCTGGTGTTCGTCCTTCAACCGTCTCTAAACCCTCGATTCCGTCCATTGGAAAAGGCAACTCCACCCCTCTTGATAAAATAGATTTGTCGAAAGACATATCTCTGGACTCCTCCACCCTTCCGCATACCCCTCTGTTTGATATTCTTGGCTCGACTGCTTCATCCTTTTTGAGAAGCACGGCTACCCTGAATTACGATGGCAGCCTCTGGAATTTCAAGTCCTCCTCCCCAGTCCAGTACTATGACGGCGGCCGCATCACTCCTCCCGTGGTGGGATATTCAAAGAAGATTACCAGCGATATTACTGTTAACTCCTTGCAGGATTTTGGCCAGGGTGCCGATATATTACCTACTATGCTGTATCCCGTTTCGGTCGACAGCCCGGTCCCGCTTTCTTTTCTGCCGGATGACCAGTTATTTCTCTCGAACCAGGGTTTACCTGAATCTTACTCCTTTGAATCGGTTCAATTTCAATTCGATAATGCCACCCTGCAAGACGCCAGTGTAGCTCAAGATCCCCAGTATTTGCAGCTGCCTCCTGAGATCACCGACCGCACCCGCCAGTTGTCTCAGGACATTACCCGGGATGTCGACAGCCCCTATCAAAAAGCCCAGGCTATCGAGTCCTATCTGAAGAATAACTATCAGTACGATTTCGCTGCTAAACCTGCTCCCGATGGACAGGAACCCAACGACTGGTTCCTTTTCCAGGAAAAAAAAGGCGTTTGCACTAATTTCAATTCGGCCTTTGTTGCGCTGGCCCGCTCAGCCGGATTGCCTTCACGCCTGGTCGGTGGTTATGCCATTAAACCAAATGTTAAGGCCCAAACGGTCTATGCTGATGAATCTCATGCCTTATCTGAAGTTGAATTCTAGGATATTGGCTGGCAGGAATTTGATGCCACCGGCCGCCCTCCAGCTCTGATTCCTACTGTCACTGAAATCAAATCCGTCGGTAATATTGTTAAAAAGGGCGTGTCCTTTAATGTTCAGGGCACGGTGACTTCACCCGGCGCCGTGGTGGATGGCGTGATGGTAGAACTCTTTATTAATCCTAAAAAGTCTCAGGTAGGCGGCTTTGAAGTCGGAAAAAGTCTTGTGACCGCAGGCCAGTTTAACATTGTGGCCTCCGTACCCGCCGATAAAAATGTCGGCAATTACCAGCTTTTGGCCCATGCTCAAAGTAATATCCGCTTTGCGGAATCCTGGAGTGATCCCCGTCTCAAGGTTACTACGGATACCCGTCTCAGTTTGGATGTACCGTCCAGGATCAGGTTGAACGATCTGCTGCAGGTTAAAGGCAATCTGAGTGAAGTAACTGATATCCCGGTAGGCGGTCAGGAGATTAAGGTCCTGATTAACAAGGCCCTGGCAGGCCGAGTCACTTCCGATAATTCCGGGCAGTTTACCTGGGACCAGACTTTCAAATCTCCCGGTCGCTACAACTTTGACATCGTTTTTGCTGATACTGAATTTTATATTGGAACTGCTAAGCAGTCCACCGTTGATGTTTTAGTGCCTACCGCTATAACTCTGCAATCCCCCGCTAGGGCCGTCCAGAAAGAGACTGTGACTTTGACGGGGACTCTTCAAGAAGAGGCCTCTGGTTCTCCTATACCCGGCCAGAAAATCCTGGTCCTGGTCAACCAGAAGCCCGTTGAAAAAGAAGTCATCACCGATTCCAGAGGAAATTTTATTTTTCAACAGGCCTTCGATGAAACTGGCATCCAACAGGTTGAAGTGGTCAGTGATTTCACTGCTAAATATTGGGAATCCCGGCACACCTCTGCAGTTGAAGTTGTTCCTCTCGTTAGGCAGTTCCCCTGGCTTTACCTGGGATTGGCAGTGTTGGTACTGGCGGGTGCAGGGACATATTATTTTCTCTATAAGCGCAAGAAGTTTGCAGTCTTGCAGGCTGCCGGTGGCGGCTTAGAAGAAATTGAACCGTCTGCCTCGCACTCAATGCCAGCAGACAATATACCTATG
>CAITCX010000154.1 GCA_903890885.1 uncultured Dehalococcoidia bacterium | reverse complement strand
TGCATAACTATCAATTGTCAACCATATGCTCATTGTTTACATCGCCATGTCCACTTCAACGGCGGGCTTTTCGATACGACCACGGGGCAGAAGTATCAGCGCCAGGATCACGCCAAACAATACAACAAGCGCGCCGATTACATAGTCCGTTTCAAATGCCAGGATATTGGCCCGCTGGCTTATATAGCCATAAAGAATAGTTATGGCTTCCTGATATGCCACTTGCGCTGCCATCCCAGACTGCATCAGCGCAACCCGGACTTTAGAAAGAAATGATAGGGCCATTGCAGAGTCGGGAGTTATGGTCTGCACCATGTTTGCCGTATTCGTTTTGGTGAAGGTGTCGAGCAATGAGGCAAATACAGCAATTCCCAGGGAGGCAAAGACCATCCTGAACACGTTGAGCATCGAGGAAGCCTGGGCCGTTAAGCGGGGCGGCACAGAGGAGAGTGCATATGTCATGATCGGCATCATGGCCATCCCCATGCCCATTCCGCGGAAGAAAAGGATTGTGGCAAGCAGATTGTCCGGAGTGGTTACATCCATCACCTGCATTGCCAAAGACATAACGCATAAGATTGCGAGCCCTGTTATAGCGGGAATGCGCGGCCCGGTCCTATCGAAAAGTAGGCCGGAAATGGGCAATGTGATCATGGCTCCCAATACCTGCGGTAATATCATCATGCCACTCTGAAAGGCGGAAAAACCGCGTATGGTCTGCAAAAAGAGCGGAAGCAAAAATACCAGCGAGTACAGCCCGATGGTAGTGGTAAATGTCAGGCTTAGGCCTACCGCGTATCCACGATGTTGAAACATGCGAAGGTCAAGCAGTGGGTTTTTCTCGGCAAGCTCGATAAAGACCCAGGTCAGTAAGCACGCCCCACCGACGGACAGGAGGGTGATAATACGCCAGTCATCCCAATGCCAGGTGGGAGCGTTTGTCAGCCCGTACAAAATACAACTGAAGCCTGTGGCCGCAAAAATAAAACCCCTGAAGTCAAAAATGGGGTTCCTTGCAGGCGTGTCCTCTATCCAGAGGATTCCCAGCAGAATAGCGATGAGAGCTATGGGGATGTTTATAAAGAATACCGTGCGCCAGCTCCAATAAGTTACAAGGTAGCCGCCAAAGGTCGGGCCGATGGCCGGCGCCAGCATTAAAGGTATGCCCAGCATAGACATGGCGTGGCCCCTCCTTTCGGGCGGGACAGTCATATAAATAAAAGTCATAGAAAGCGGGTTCATCAAACCGCCGGATAAACCTTGAATGAGTCGGAAGGCAATGAGACTATCTGCGTCCCACGAGAGTCCGCACAGAATTGATCCGACCAGGAAACCTATCTGGGCAAACATATAGACCCTTTTTATACCGAAACGCTCGCTTAGAAAAGCGGCGGTTGGCGTGGATATGGCGCTTGCCATAAGATAAACTGAAACTATCAGTTGTGCATGGTCGATGGCCACGTTGTAAACCGCTATTATGTGCGGCAGCGCCACATTCATGACCGTCTGGTCCAGAATCTCCATGAAGGAGCCGGTGATGGCAACCAGAAGTATCTTGGATTCGCTCGTCTGCAACGGCATATGGGGGAAATTCTAACCTTGTCGTACCTTTTCCGACAAAATATCCGAAGAAAGAATATACTTTTCCGGCGCGTGTCTTGTCAAGAAGGACCAAAAGGATTGAGGGTTAATTTCTTGGTTGGCCCATAAGTATAATCC
>CAITCX010000153.1 GCA_903890885.1 uncultured Dehalococcoidia bacterium | reverse complement strand
ATATGCAGGAGAGCCCATCCGAAGATAATCAGCAGGTTGGGCAGGATGATTGAAACCAGTTTATCCGGGATAACACCTCGCAAGGAAAACAAGGCTGTTCCGAGTGTAATAAAGATAAATCCCCAGACCCACCAAATTATCCCTTTAAAGTTTTTGTTCAGTGAATACTGGAAATACAGAACTACGGACTGAAGTGCATAGGCAAAGACTAAAACTATGAAAAGGGTACGAATATCCATACTAATCTCTTATTCCCCGTTTTCCATAAAACTTACATCTATCCATACGACTATTCTAGCTGCTCTGAATATTTAATACCAGTTCCCTTAGTCGTGCGGGGTTTTTTCTCCCAGCGTTATGATCCCAATGTATTATAAACCAGTAGTATGTTTTATCTCTTTTGTTTGCCTGATGTTTGGGTTAAATGAAGTCTCCCCTGGTCTACCTGCAACTGCGGGTAGACCAGGGGAGACAGGCTTTTAGTTTAACTTAACTTATTTGGCTAGAACAGGTTCTTTAGTGGTCCTGGCATCAGCAACTTGTGTTTTAGAGGTTACTGATTCTATTGTCGATATTTCTCTGGCAACTGAAGAGCTTTTATCTCCGAACAAGACCTGTTCCATATCTAACAGGATAATCAGGCGGTCAGCCAGTTTGGCTATGCCCGAAACGTGCTGCGACTCAGTGCCATCCATGATGGCCGCGTTGGGTTCAATGGCATCTTTGGAAATCCTTAAGACCTCAGCCACCGCGTCAACTATGATTCCGATATCCTGTTTTTTACAGTTGATAACCACTATGCGGGTATTTTTCCCGCGTTCCGTCTTAGTTAATTGAAAACGCTTGGGTAAATCTACCACAGGTATGACAGAGCCTCTGAGATTAATTACCCCTTCTATGGAATCGGAGGTGCCGGGGATCCTGGTGATCAACTGCATCTGGATAATTTCCCGCACAATACCGATATCTACACCGTAGGTCTCTTTACCGAGAGTAAAAACCACCATTTGTTTTTCATCTATCGTGGTACTGCTTGCCATTCAAAGCCTCCTATTTACCAGCCTCGCTGCAGGAGAGTAATTACTCTCCTGCAGTGAATAGCTTAATTGTTATCCTAGCTTGGCGTTGTCACTGAGTTTGAAGGAATCTATCATCTTTTGCAGTTCGACCGACATTTCCTGCAAAGATTGTGAGGAGGCTACAATTTCTTCTACCTGTGCGCTCATTTCTTCCGCAGAGGCTGATACCTGTTCGGTAGCTGCGCTGTTTTCTTCAGCAATGCCGGCCACGGTTTCAACCGACTTGCTGACTTCAGTGGCAGTGGCAGACATCTCTTCGGTAGCGGCGGTGTTTTGCTCTGTGACACTGCCGACGTTATCGATGATTTTGACCAGCTCGCCGACTGTAGTGCTAACCTGACGGGCACTGGCAGAGATCTGATCGATTTGAGAATCTACTTCAGTGGCAGACTTCATGATTTGCTGAAGCGCCTCACCGGCCTGAGTGGCTAAACCGAAGCCTTCTTCAACTGCCAGGCTGCCGCCGGCCATCACCTGGTTAGCCTGCTCAACACCTTTTTGAACGTTAGCGATGAGTTCGGCGATTTCTTTAGTGGCGGTGGCGGTGCGTTCTGCCAGTTTTCTGACTTCATCTGAAACCACAGCGAATCCACGACCTTGATCACCGGCCCGGGCCGCTTCAATTGCGGCGTTCAAAGCCAGCAAGTTGGTCTGGGCAGCGATGTCATCGATGACTGCCACAATCTTGCCGATTTCAGTCGAGCGGGTTCCCAGTTCCTCAATCTTCAGGGCAGTATTTT
>CAITCX010000152.1 GCA_903890885.1 uncultured Dehalococcoidia bacterium | reverse complement strand
TTTGCCGGTTAAATCGGTGAAAAGTCTGGCCACCTCTTCCTTAAGCACATGGATGGCCGGAGCCAGTATATGCATCGGACGGGAACCCAGTTTCTGAATGATAAATTCGCCCAGGTCGGTCTCGTAGACCTCATTACCCTGATGTTCCAGATGCTCGCGCAACTCGATCTCTTCACCGGTCATGCTCTTGCCTTTGACGATCAGCTTGCCCGTGCCGACCAGTTTATCCACGATATTGAGACATTCTTGAGCTGTATTGGCAATGTAGGCCTTGCCCTTATTATATTCGACGGATTCGCAGGCTTGTTCGGCCAGGTTCTTCATATTGGCGATAGAATTCTTCTTGATCTCGCGGACTTCTTTGGCTACCTCGATAGTCTGAGGGAAACGCTTCAAGGCTTCATCGATATTGTTTCTGTAACTAAGGGTGGCGCGGGAGATGGCCAGCCGGATTCTATCGCTATGAGCGGCGTCCATGATCTCTTTTTTATAATCGGAAAATACTGACACCTTAACTCTCCATCGACATGGCCACTACCTGGGCTAGGTCCAGCACTTCAACATTTTCGGTTTTCAGTGCTTTCAGTCCGGTTTCCAACTGCATGATGCAACCGGGGCAGTGAGTGACGATGATATGGGCGCCGGTCTCCAGCAATTCTTTAGTGCGGTTGACCGCCAGCATTTCGCTCATTTCAGGGAAGACGGCCTCGAAACCTCCTCCTCCGCCGCAGCAGGTAGCGTATTCGGCTTTAGTCCATTTGGTTTCTACCAGTTCTACGTTTTCGATGGCTTTTAATATCTTTCGCGGTTCATCAACCAGTCCCAAGTAACGCCCCAACTGACAGGGATCATGGTAAGTAACCTTGACCTTTTGGGGGAAACGCAGCTTCAAAGATTGTAGTTTCTCAGCCACTATTTCACAGAAGTGTTTAACCTTGAAATCGACGCCGCCATTGGTTTCGGCCATCAATTTTTTCAAGGTATAGGTACAGGATGGCACAATGCCGATTATCTGTTTAATACCTTTAGATTTAAGCTCGGCATCGACTCTGCGTGCATGTTCAACGAATTCATTTCTCAGTCCAGCATAGTGCAGAATACCGCCGCAGCAAGGTTCTTCTTCAGCCAGGTAGCCGAAGTCTATTCCCAGTTTGCGGAGGATCTTGACGGTATCTGTTAGAACTGAGCCTTCTTCTCCGCCCTCGCCCATGACCTTGAGGAGTACGCCTCCTGCATCCAGGCCTATCTTGCGTTGAAAACCGGCCAATCCCATGGCTCTCTCGGCACCGATAGCGCTCTTGTCCATTTTGCGGATCAAGCCCATCAGCGATTCCAGCTTGCTGCCGAACTGATACCCGCAGCCGGCAAAAAAAATAGTTTCCTTTTTCTTAGGCAGGTTCAGCCTTTTAGCCCATGTGGCTCCGTCTTGCTTAGAAACGCCCAGAATATTACCTTTGAGTCTGACATTGTCAGCCAGGTAACTCAAACCGGGAGGAACTAAGTCTTTTTTATCCACGCCTTTTTACCTTCGATTTTATAATAAAAATACTTGTCTTGATTATATCGCTATGCAGTAGAAATACCAATGGATCAGGACAAATTAAAAAAGAAAAGAGACATAAGCAGCAGCACATTGAGGGTTATTTGGATTTAAAAAGTGGAGCCAGCGATAGGAATCGAACCTACGACCCGCGCTTTACGAAAGCGCTGCTCTACCGACTGAGCTACGCTGGCACAAGACTATTTTCTTCGATTATTTACCTTTTTACACTCTTTATTATATGGGAATAGAGGTTTATTGTAAAAGAGTAGCAGTCTGCATAATAGAATTTACAGTCAGATAATAAACATGTTTCCCTTGTCATGTTCGCACAATAGCGGAAAAATGGATGGCAAACAAGGGCGGGGATCGTGGCATATGCAAAAAATTGAAATAATGAATGCCTGGGACGAGAATCGAACTCG
>CAITCX010000151.1 GCA_903890885.1 uncultured Dehalococcoidia bacterium | reverse complement strand
TCATCCTATTCACTATCGGTCATACCTATGTTCGTTTTCATGGGGTCGATCGCCTTCTTTTCCGGTATGAGCGGCAGACTATACGATGCGTCCTATATTCTTTTCGGTAAAATGCGGGGAGGCCTGGCGATGGCGGCAGTAGCCGCTACAGCCGGTTTTTCAGCTATTTGCGGCTCGACCAGTGCTACGGCGGCGGCCATGGGCAAGGTCTCGATTCCTGAAATGAGAAGGTATGGTTACGATCCAGGTTTAGCCACTGGTTGCATAGCTGCTGCGGGTGCTCTGGGGATTATGATACCTCCAAGCACAATTTTCATCATCTATGGTATTCTAACACAGGAGTCAGTTGGCAAGTTATTTGTTGCCGGAGTCGTACCCGGACTTATGATGGCGGCGTTTTTCATTATTACCATATATGTAATGTGCCGTTTGAATGTTAAATTAGCTCCTGCCGGGGAACAAACAAACTGGAAACAGAAGTTAAGGGGCTTAACCGGGGTTCTGGAGATGCTGGCTTTGTTTGGTCTGGTTATTGGCGGGCTTTTTGCCGGGATTTTCAGTCCCACTCAGGCTGGAGCTGCTGGAGCGGCAGCAGCGATTCTTATCGGTTTAGCCCGAAGACAATTATCTATAACTTTATGCTGGGCTGCTGTAAAAGATACTTTGCAGATCACCGCCATGATAATGATGGTGGTGGCCGGTGCCATCGTCTTCGGTCATTTTATGGCAATTACTGGAATACCACGTTTTATTGCCGACTTGGTAGGTAACCTGCCGATTCATCCTATGGGAATCATGATTCTCATCATTATCATGTACATGATTGCAGGTTGTTTTATGGATTCCCTGGCAATGATAATGCTGACTATCCCTATTATTTTCCCTCTGGTCACAAAATTGGGTTTTGATCCTATCTGGTTTGGGGTTATTATTGTCCTGGTAACCGAGATCGGTGTCATAACTCCACCAGTTGGTATTAACGTATTCATTATCAAAGGTATAGTTCCGGACGTTCCGCTTCAGACTATCTTTAAGGGGATGATTCCATTTCTGGGGGGCATGGTAGTAATGGCAATCCTGCTCCTGGTTTTCCCCATCCTCGCCACCTGGCTGCCCAGCTTTGTCAGTTATTAATATTGGACAGATCAGGTACTAAAGGGTTCGCTTCCAAATAAGACGATTTGCAACATTGCTTGAAACTGGAAGCAATATACGTGTTATAATATTCTCAATCTGAACAGGGGGAGTTTAAATAGGGCGCGTAGTTTCCGGTAGTTCAGGTAATGAAGACGCGGTTTTAGAAACCGGCCTAAGGCCGCGGGCTCTGGATGATTTTATCGGGCAAAACAAGATCAAAGATAACCTGAAAATCACGATGGCGGCGGCCAGAAAGAGGGACGAAGCCCTCGATCATATTCTTCTCTACGGTCCTCCCGGTCTTGGTAAAACTACTCTGGCATATATTATTGCGGCAGAAATGGGTGTAAGTATCAAGATCACCTCTGGTCCTGCTATAGAACGCACTGGCGATCTGGCAGCAATACTTACCAATCTGCGGGCCCAGGACATCCTCTTTATCGATGAGATTCACCGCCTGTCCCGTGTAGTGGAAGAGGTGCTTTATCCGGCTATGGAGGACTTTGCACTGGATATCATCATCGGGAAGGGTCCCGGCGCCAAGAGTCTGCGTTTGAAACTACCTCCGTTCACCTTAATTGGCGCCACCACACGCTATGCCATGTTAAGTTCTCCGTTACGCGACCGCTTTGGGGTGGTTCAGCGGTTGGATTTTTACGATCAGGACTCTATCCAGAAAATATTACAGCGTTCAGCTTCTATTCTTAAGATCAATACGGAAGAAGCGGGTATGAAAGAGATCGCCTGCCGGTCAAGAGGAACACCCAGGGTCGCCAATCGTTTACTTAAACGCGTCCGTGATTACGCTGAAGTTATGGCTGAGGGTGTGATCACTACAGAAGTAGCTGGAGAAGCTTTGTCTAAACTGGAAGTGGATGCACTGGGTTTGGATGAAGTAGACCATAAAATATTGCATACGATTATAGATAAGTTCGGCGGCGGGCCGGTTGGACTAGAAACCATAGCCGCCTCTATAAGTGAAGAGTCAGATACCGTCATGGATGTCTATGAACCTTATTTGCTCCAGTTAGGTTTTTTGGACCGCACTCCGCGCGGCAGGGTGGCTACAAACAGGGCTTATCAGCACCTTGGGATTCCCATAAAGACCACTAAAAAGGCACAACCCAGCCTTTGGAAACTGAAGGATGAGGAGAGTTAATTTGGCCTGCCATCTGCGCTACATGGCTAAAGAGGATATCCCGCAAGTGACCGCCATCGACCGCGAGGCGTTTCCAACGATGTGGCCGCCGGTTAATTTCCGCAATGAAATGGGCAACAAGATGGCGCACTATGTTGTGGCCTGCGACGGCCAGTGGATCACCACAAACCAGGAAAGCAACCCTATTAAAACGGGGCCGGTTCGAACCTTTCTGGGTATAAAGTGGCCTTTTGGATCAAAAACTCCAGATGCACATAAACTGGAGACAGTGGAATATATCAGCGGGTTTTTAGGTTTGTGGGTAATGGTGGACGAAGCCCACATCATCAATATCGCGGTGCGGGAAGCATGGCGGGGCAAAGGGTTGGGAGAATTGCTGTTGATATCGGGGATAGACACGGCAATTTATAACAAAGCCCTGGTAGCGACTTTGGAAGTTCGGCCTTCAAATATCAAAGCACAGGCGCTTTATATGAAGTATGGATTTCAGCAGGTAGGAAGCCGTAAAGCCTATTATTCCGATAATAAAGAGGATGCCATTGTTATGACTACTGATATTCTTACTTCAGAGGCCTTTCAAAGCAGATTCCGCAATTTAAAGGCAGAGCACTTCCATAAACTGGGAGAAGTTGATTACCGCATAGAATCACCCTGGACCTAGCGACCGGACCTACCGCGGCCTTTAGCAGCGTTTTTTTGCTCGTAATCTACCTTTAACCATTCTATCAGACCAGTTCTGGCAAGGGCGAAAGGTTCCCGCATTTTGTCCATTTCAAGCGTTTGTAAAGGACCCAGGTCTTTGCTCTTTAAAGCGGCGGCGATTTTGGTGTTGCAGTCTTCAGCGATACTGAAACCATCTCTCAACCCGGCGACTATATCCTCGCTGACAAATTGCAGTTTTTCCTGATACAGTCTCCAGCAGTATACGCGGAACAGTTTCTTAGAGTGGAAGTTGGCCTTACGGGTCTCGATGTTCTTCAGGTTAAAATCAATCTCCTGGAGCAGGCCGATGACCTTTTCAAGCTGTTCTGTGTTGGTCTTAGGCTTGCGGGTAGAACTCCAGATCATAAAGGCGAAAACGGCCACGATGAGGATCAACAAAGGGATAGTGGGTTGCATTACTTTACCTCAAATAAACCAAATTCTGTATTTTACAACTTTCTATTCGGAAGCTAATTTGCCGCCCTGCGCCCAGTTACACTTAAGATTGTCTTTTAATATAATATGCACCGCCTGGGCAGGCGTGCCACTTTTGACAAAGGCCTCAGTTATATCCTTAGCCAGTTGTTTTTTCTGTTCGAGGGTGCGCCCTTCCCACATCTCGACAATTACTACGGGCATTTCAACTCTCCTGTGGAAATTACTTGCTCTTTACTTTTGCACCAGCAGGCAAATATTGCGGGAAAAATATTTAACAGGTAAATTATAATTGTTTTCAGCAAATGATTTCAAGACGCGAAACCCGGCTTGTTTAACCAATCCCTCAAATTCCCAGTAAGTGAAAAGATAGTAATAGCGCTGGATGACCTTTTCTTTGGCTTTCCAGGGCACAGCGGTTTCCTTTCCGGCAAACCAAAAACGCGGCTGGCAGCGGTTCCAGACGGTTAGAAAAGCTTCTGCACCTGGTTTGATAACCCGCTTTAATTCCAAGAGGGCTGCCAGTTGATTTGACCTACCTTTGAGGTGATGATAGCTGGCTACTGCCACTGCATAGTGGAAGGAGTTATCGGAAAAAGGCAAATGGCAGGCGTCTGCAACCTGCAAGTTGACCGGGAACTCGAATTTATGAGAATAACGGCGGGCCATTTTGATCATTTCAGCAGAAAAATCGAGGCCATAGAGGTCAAAACCTACCCTGAATGGCAGGAAATCCGACCCGTGGCCGCAGCCGATATTCAGCAAACGACCTTTTTGCCAGCGGACTGCCAGATTTTCTAATTCCGGGCGGAAGATGGAATAATGGCGGAAGCTGTACCAACCCAATGCCATCTGGTCGAAAACGCTTTTATCAGGAACTATTTCAGCAGGCATGATCTCGCATCCTCAAAAAACCTGGAATTTAAGCCAGCCAGACAAATCTGGTAAACTATTAAGGGAAGTATAAATGAAAAAGACTACAAGAACAATATCGGGTATCACACCGGTGGCCGTAATGACAAAACCTATGGGCTGTCCGGGCCACTGCGTTTATTGTCCCACCTTCTCTGCGACGCCTCAGAGCTATACACCGGAGTCGCCGGCTGTCCTGAGGGCTAGAAGCTGCGATTATAGCGCTTTTCATCAGGTGGAATTACGCCTGCGAACTCTGGAAAAAATGGGTCACCCTACCGATAAAATAGAGTTGATAATCATGGGCGGCACTTTTCCAGCCGCCGAACCTGAATATCAATACAGTTTTATTAAGGGTTGTTTCGATGCCCTTAACGAGTTGGGTTCTCTCAATCTGGAGGACGCCCAACGCATTAATGAGACCGCCGTACACCGCTGTACCGGTTTGTGTATTGAGACGCGCCCGGATTTCTGCACTCAAGTGGAGATAAACCGGATGCTGGAACTTGGAACGACAAGGGTTGAGCTGGGTGTGCAGATGCTTTCTGATAAGGTTTATCAAATAGTCCAACGGGGACACACAGTGGAAGATGTGGCCAGGGCAACGGAGTTATTGAGAGATAATGCCATCAAAGTGCATTATCACTGGATGCCGGGGTTGCCGGGTTCGACACCCGAGGAAGACTTAAGTCTTTCCAAGGTATTATTTGATGATCCTCGTTTTCGACCGGATGGACTGAAAATATATCCCACTATGGTAGTGGAGGGAACTGAACTGGAAAAATGGTTAAAGGAAGGCAGGTACAGTCCATATAACGATGAAATAATGATGGATTTAATGGGCCGCATCAAGTCCATTGTGCCCAAATATG
>CAITCX010000150.1 GCA_903890885.1 uncultured Dehalococcoidia bacterium | reverse complement strand
GCGCTTCCCAAATTGAAAAATATGTCCGTCAGATGTTCAGCCAGCCTCGCTTTAACCTGGCAGGTGTTACCGGATATGGCGTCGTCTCTTTAGATGTCGATAAACAACATGGGGGCTTGGAGTCACTAAAACGCCTTATCGCTCAATATGGTGAAGTCATCACGTTGCAATATTCCACTCAATCTGGTGGCGTCCGTTATCTCTTTTCTTCCAATGGTCAGAAATTCCAGAATAAATCCCAACTGGCGGATTTCCAGGGGATTGAATTTTTAGGCGGGATTCACTCGATTATTTTACCACCCAGTAAGGGCGTGAAAGGTGAATATAGCACCCCTGAAGGAGAATTAATACCGGTTCCTGAGTGGTTGGTAAATCTGGCCAATGCCAAAACCACAAAGTCTAGCCAGAAAGCGGCAACAATTTTCGGTGATATTCCCAAAGGCCAACGCAACGCCACTTTAGCCAGTCTAGCGGGTTCCCTGCGCAGCAGGGGATTAGAAACCAGTGTGATTGAAACTACTCTGCTAGAAATCAACAAGACCCAATGCCAGCCGCCCTTACCCGATAGCGAAGTTCGAGATATTGCCAAAAGTATTTCTCGATATACTCCAGGTGATAAGACGGAAAAGTCCTATCCTTACACCGATTTAGGCAATGCCGAAAGGCTCTTTGCCCAATTCGGCGATATCTTCAGCTGGGTTACCGAGCGCCAGAAGTTTATTCTTTGGAATAACCAAGCCTGGGAATATGATACGCCGGATCATACCCAGATGCTTAAATTGGCTAAAGCTACTGTCAGAGCGATTCCGAACGAACCGATAGCCAGGGACGAGGAGGCTTATAAGAAACTACTAAGATGGGCTTTAGCCAGCGAAAGCGGGAAACATCTTCGGGAAATGATTAACCTGGTGAAAGCCGAAGGAAATATTACCGTCAGTATTAATGACATGGATAAAGACCCCTACCTGTTCAATTGCCAAAACGCTACTATAGACCTTCTTAACGGCGAGGCCAGGCCCCATTCTAAAGATGATTTAATCACGATTGTAGCTCCGGTGGATTATGACCCGGCGGCAAAGTGTCCCAAATGGCTGAACTTCTTAAACCTTATCCAAAATAATAACGCCTCGATTATTAAATACCTGCAAGTCCTCAGTGGGTATTGCTTAACGGGAGATACCAAGACCGATGTGATCCCCTTCTGTCATGGCGTTGGCGGTAATGGCAAAAGCACTTATTGGACAGTGATCCGAGATAAAATCATGGGCGCTTATGCCTATGAGATAGACCCGGATATCTTCTTAGTCAGCAATCAGAAATTTAAAGACAGCGGACAACGTGAAGAATTAGCCAACTTGTTCGGTAAACGCCTGGTCACCGCCACTGAAATTCAAGAAGGTCGGCAGCTTACCATCAATCTTCTGAAAGCGATATCCGGCGGTGAATCCATTCATGGCGATCGCAAATATGAACATGGAATAACCTATAAACCAACCTTCAAGGTTATTTTATCAGGCAATAACGAGCCAACCATCAAAGATAATACCAATGGCGCCTGGCGCCGGTTAAAGAAAATACCCTTTACGGTAACCATCCATAACCAGATTGATGCCTTTGAGGAGACTTTCAACGACGAATTGTCCGGTATCCTGAACTGGCTTCTCGAAGGCTGCTTAATCTGGCAAGCAGAAGGATTGAAAGACCCAGATGAAGTGGTCAAGGCCACCGATGAATATCGCAGAGACCAGGATTCAATCGTCCAATTCCTGGATGATTGCTGTGAACGTAAACCTGAATTCCAGGTAGCCAAAAAAGAATTTAAGACTGCCTATCTTAAGTGGTGTGCCGAGATGTCGATTAAGCCCCTGAGCGATAATGAATAAAAACAGCATCTTATTGTATTCGGCATCAAAGATGCTAGAACGGATGATGCCCGACTTTGGAAAGGCATTAAGTTGAAGGAAATGACACGATGACAGCAAATGACAGCAAAATCCTAAAACTCCCTCACGAGGACAGAAATCGTAAAAAGTCCAAGGAAACTCTTGTCATCTCCTGTCATCTTGAAGCTAATGATGACAGGAGACGTCCAACTCAGTCGTTTTCTGAGGGTTGCGCCGCTGGTGTAAATGGTAGCACGGCTTCCGTCCAGGAAGCAGGCGCGGGTTCGAGTTCCAGCGCGGCGCTCCAAACTATCCTTGTTAAGCCGATCCCTTTTGTAGTAGCCAAGCACTTGATTACTAAACATCATTATCTACACTCCCTTCCCGGCGGTACTATGCTAACCTTCGGCGCCTTTGTTAATAATCGATTACTGGGAGCTATCACCTTTGGCGCCGGGCCTGCACTGGCCTATCGCCTGGTAAAAGATGCCAAAATCGAAGATTGCTTGACCTTGACCCGTTTGTGGCTCTCGGATCAGCTACCAGCTAATTCGGAGTCCCGCGTGATTGGCATAACGCTTAAAGCTCTGAGAAGGAATACCCACGTTAATTTTGTGATTACCTACGCCGATCCGGCCCAGGAACATGTTGGCATTATCTATCAGGCCACCAACTGGCTGTATACCGGCCTTTCCGACACTGTTCCCCTCTATGATATCGGCGATGGAAAGCTTAAACATTCCCGGTCCCTCGGCCAGATCTACGGCACCCATTCTATTAAGTATTTGTCCGGCCAGGGCCTGCCGGTTAAACTAGTGACCCAGTTAGCCAAACATCGCTATATCTATTTCCTGGATGCCTCCTGGCGATGCCGGCTGAAGGTTCCGGTATTACCTTATCCCAAGAAGAATAGGGTAGAACCGCCAAAAGCGTGTGGTCGTCAACAAACTAATTTTTATGAGGAGCTGTTTTGCCCAACCAGTGAGCCTGCTAACTAACTAACAAACATGGTTTTCCCCCGTACCCCCTTACCGTGTTTGTTAGTTGGCGGACAAAAGTAAATAGTAACAATTTTAAAGGAGACCGTTAATGAAAGTAATTGAAATCTTATTAGCTAACTTGGAAGGAGCCCCCTGGAATGTAAACCAGATGGACCAGTCAATGCTCAACCGCTTGAAGAAGAGTCTTAATCTTTATGGTCTGGTACAACCACTGGTAGTCAGACCCACCCAGGGGTCCCACTTTGAGGTATTATCCGGCAACCAACGTC
>CAITCX010000149.1 GCA_903890885.1 uncultured Dehalococcoidia bacterium | reverse complement strand
TACGCATTGGAGCTCTACTGCGAATCATAACGTTTTGGTTTTCAGTCTCCTCATAATATTTCGCCGGCATTTCATTTACGGATATCATTTTGCCTCCTTAGTGAGCCAGTTAACCGCTGCCAAAAAATCCCGGCCTACGAATTCGATCCTGCCTGGGTACGACCAATCTCCCTGCAAAGTCTGCGTTTCGGGAGCTTCGCTGGGGACCAGAACCGCTTTGCAGCCACTGCGATTAGCAGCTTCAATATCCAGGTATTTATCTCCAATAAAATAGGAATCAGCCAAGTCCAGACCCCAATCACGCGCGGCCATTTCTATCATTCCAGTTTCTGGCTTCCGGCAATGGCAACCCGATTGGGGATGATGCGGACAATAGTAAATGGCATCCAGGCGTCCACCCTCACGGCAGATGTCATCCTTAAGCTTGGTATGAATGCTTGCCAGGGCAACTTCATCAAAATAGCCGCGGGCAATGCCGGACTGATTGGTGATGAGAATGATTTTATACGGAAAACGGTTGAGCAAAGCTAAACCTTCTGCAACAGTAGGCAGCAGATGCAGGTCTTCCGGGCGACTGCAGTAAGGCACATCTCTTGTGAGAGTCCCATCGCGATCTAGAAAAACAGCCTTATTCAATAAGACCACTCCCTGTATTTACATTATCTTTAAACAGATTCCTCCAAGAGGAAGCCCCGCACAGGGAATATTCTATTTCACTTGCGTTTTAAATGAATGGGCTCAAACACCCATTTTAATATATGCCCCTGCGTGCATTTTGCCAAAAGGCAATTTTGGGTACCAGGATTTTCAAAGCCAGACAACATTTTTTCATTTGTACAGTTCCGATTAGTTTCAGATATCGGGTGTAATTAAAGCGCTATTTAGGCAATTTTCATTTCGCCGTTTTAGTAAAATAACCTTCAAGAATAAGAGATGTTGCCTGGGGTGAAAAGTCAGGAGGAATGTCAAGATTCAAACGCATTACCTGAAAGCCTGACGGCATGCCTCTCATGGCTAAATAGAATAAATTGAAAATCTCAAACAAACTGCCCACCGGAAAAACGCGAAGCAACCGCTTTATTAGAACTAGCACTGATTATGCTATTAGGGTTATATCCAGTGGTTGAATTAACGCGGGTGATCATCGTGGGTGGAACCTACTATTTTCCGGAGATGGGATTTAAATTCGCAACTGAAATCACGGTAATGTGGGTTCTGTACCTGGCGATTATTCCGGTTTTCTTGATGATTAACAGGCAAAAACCAAACGAAAACTCCAAATAACCTCTTCCCCTATTCTTGCATGACTTCACCCTCCTCTGAATAATACTGAACCGGGACCTGGCTTTCCGCTGTCTTACATTCCGCTGTCTTACTGATATCCACCGTATTTCGTATATGTTATAATGAGGCCAGCAAAGGCAAATTTAGCCTGGAGGTATTAGAAATGGCAGATCCGGCCAGCAAACTCGCTGACAAACACAATTTGACGGCTTTGATAGAAAAGATGGAGGGCGAACCGATCGCCTCTTTCTACAAAATCCAGGTTTTGGAATTGTCACCGGGATATGCCAGAGTCTCTATGAAAATGCTGCCGGAATACGTTAATTTTAATGGTGTGGTCTTCGGTTCCATCGTCATGGGCGTAGCTGATTACGCTTTTTCCCTGGCCATCAATTCGCTGATTTTACCGAGTCTGGCAACTCAATTCAATATTTATCTCCTTTCTCCGGCAGCGGTAGGCGATGAATTAACCGCTGAGGGCCGGGTCCTGCGCAGCGGCAAAAGGATGGGAATTTCCGAAATAACGGTAGTTAACCAGGACGGGAAATTGGTAGCCAAGGCCACCGGAACTACCATACCGGCCTCAAAACAATAAGGGCTAAGCATCACAAGGACGCTTGAACATGAAGACTTATGAAATAATCGATACTACTGCGGATATCGGCATACGGGCCTTCGGTGGTGATTTACCGGAGGTATACGCTAATGCCGCCCTGGGTATGCTGAGTCTGATCACTGATACCGCAACGGTCAGGGAAGAGCTTGACAGAGCTATCGTGATTAATGCCCCTGACAGCGATGCGCTACTGGTCGAATGGTTGAATGAGTTGATTTTTCTTTTTGACACAGAGATGCTGCTGTTTAGCCGGTTTGAGATAGTAATGCCTGACAGATTCAGAATCCTGGCCCGCTGCTTTGGAGAAAAAGCAGACAGGACACGACACGAGTTGAAAAGAGGGATAAAATCCGCCACATATCATAAACTGAAAGTAGAGCAGAAAAAGGATGGGGATTTCCAGGCGGAAGTGATTCTGGATATTTAAAAGGATTCTAAAAAACCGAGGGTATAATCCCATAAACAGGTAAAAAGAAAACAACTTCAGGAAATTAACATGGCAGAAGGCTGGAAAGGGGTTATCCACAAAAAAGACGAAAACCGCTGGGAAATAGAGCCCACTTACAAAGCGGGCATGCGGGTGCCCGGCCTGATATACACCAGTGAAAGCATGCTGGCGCAAATCTGGGAAGATCAGGCCTTTGAACAGGTTGTCAACGTCAGCTTTTTACCGGGCATTGTGGGACATTCTCTGGCTATGCCGGATATTCATTTTGGATACGGCTTCCCGATCGGCGGAGTGGCAGCGACGCGAGTTAGAGATGGGGTAGTCTCGCCGGGGGGAGTCGGGTTTGATATCAACTGCGGAGTCAGGCTTTTACGCACCAATCTAAGCCGTGAAGAGGTCAAACCGGAAATTGAAAAACTGGTTTATGCC
>CAITCX010000148.1 GCA_903890885.1 uncultured Dehalococcoidia bacterium | reverse complement strand
TGGCTTCTTCTTCTCACCTTTACCGAAATCCCGATTACCCATATAAATACCTCCATTTCAGTATATTATTCACGGATCCCGAAATATTTTTCTTGTTTAAAGTTTAGCAATATTAAGCTTCTGTGTAAAGAGCGACGCTGTGAGTGAATGAATGCAAATTGTATCAATATTTGTTTCTGGGGTTTTGTTTGAGAAAAATATCCCTGTGAGCTAAAATTCTACTAGTGATTAACAAAGGGAGCGGTGTATGAAACTGAACCAGAGCCTTTATGCTTACGTGTGGAACGGCAATGACAACAATTGTAATTCATACTTATTCGCTGGTGTACTGGCTGGCAATAAGCATATTTTAATCGATCCCGGGCATATTGTGACACCCTATCTCCATGAAGACGGTTATGGACGTCTGGTTGAAGAGATTGAATCCGATGGTCTGAAAGTAACGGATATCGGCCTGGTGATTCTCACCCACGCCCATCCGGACCACGTAGAAGCCTCAGAGAAACTCAGGTCCTTATACGGCGCACCAGTTGCCATGCATAAAGATGACCTTGGCGTCTATAAAATGTACGGCGGAAAGAATACCATAGACATCCAGTTGGAAGAAGGGGTTTTAAATCTGGCTGCACCTGTTTTAAGCCCCCTGGAGATAATTAAAGTGCCCGGTCATTCTCCGGGTCATGTGGCAGTTTATTGGCCTTCTCAAAAAGCCCTGGCTGCCGGCGATGTGGTTTTTTATCGCAGCATGGGCAGAGTTGACTTGCCCGGCGGTGATGAAAAAGCCATGAAAGTGAGCATTGACAAGTTAGCCGAATTGGACCTGCAATACTTGTTTTGCGGACATGCCTATATGCACCCCGGAGTGATTCAGGGTAAAGAGGCTATTAAAAAGAATTTCGACCTGATAAAAGAATATTTTTAATATCGGAATTTTAGCCTGCCGGGAGGTTCAATTTGGAGAGCGCCTTTGAAAAGAAGATAAGCCGGTTGGCTGATTTTATCTTTGCCTCTAAAAAACTGGTGGTTTTCACGGGTGCAGGCATCAGTACTGAATCTGGCGTACCGGATTTCCGCGGCCCGGAGGGCATCTGGACACGCAAGGCCAAAGGACTCACTGCTGAGACCAGGGATTGGTCGAAGGCAGTTCCCAATGCCGGACATTTTGCCATAGTCGAGTTACAGAAACTTAATAAGCTAAAATATATCATTTCCCAAAATGTTGATAATTTACACCTGAAATCAGGAATTAATCCAGGGATCCTGGCCGAACTTCACGGCAATATTACTAAAATACGCTGTCTTCACTGTGAATTCACTATGGACAATTTCGATGATACCAGTCTTTGTCCGCTGTGCGGACACGCGATGAAAACGAGTGTAGTAAATTTTGGTCAATCTTTGCCGCGGGAAGCCTTGAATGAAGCTGTCCAGCAATCTCAGGACTGTGATCTTTTTGTAGTAGTTGGATCCAGCCTGGTAGTTTATCCAGCCGCTGACATTCCAGGGTTGGCAGTGGAAAATGGCGCTAAACTGGTGATTATCAATCAAGGGCCAACACCTCTGGACGATGCTGCCGATCTTAAATTCGAGGAAAGAATCGGCCTGGTACTTCCTCTAGTAATTGAGAGGTTGAAAACTCTAATGGCAGCGGGTACGGGAGGTTAAATTAAGACGGATACCCTCGGAGTTGATATCAACATTGCATTGAAGGTGTGAGAATCATATAATATATCGTAGCATTGAAAAATAGTCAAAAAGAGAGGAATCGCTTACTTGGTTAATTTAACTGCAAAAAAAATCTATTGTCCCAAATGCAAGAAACTGTCCCATATCAAAGTACAGACCACAGGTGAAAGAAATCAGTTCGCCTGCCTGAAATGCGAGTCCGTTATTTGGAAAAAAGATGGACTCAGGTGGAAGTATTTTAAGGCCTTATAACCGATTTTTTCAGGCTGAATCGCTTTCAATCTATCTTCATTAATCTCAGAGAGCAGCGGGTTTACAAAAAACGGCTCCGGAATAGATCCGGAGCCGTTTATTTAGTTACCATCTTCGTACCATTAACTGCCCATTACTAATATCAGAATGGGCTTTGTTTT
>CAITCX010000147.1 GCA_903890885.1 uncultured Dehalococcoidia bacterium | reverse complement strand
TCCGGACGTCAATGAGTAGGCCGTAACCAGCAAACCCGTTTGGAGATAATTTAAATTCAAGTCCTGCCTGATGAATGGTAAAAGAGCAGGCAAGAGTCCGCTTATCAAATCGTGGCTCATGTGCATGTAGGTGAAGAAAAACGCAAATTTCCCACCCCACTGGTCAATGAGCCCTATTTTAGCGGTTTGTTTTGAGATATCCGGTGCGGTTGTGTCCTTAGAATTATCAGTCATACGATACTGTGAGTATACCAATTTGGCGATCATTCTGCTAATATTGCATTCTGGTGGATGCTGGTTGACAAAATATGGAAAACATAAAAAAGCACCGGAGACATTTGCTCCCCGGTGCTTTTTTTATGTGTTTAGATTATTTTTCGGTGAGAACTAGATGTTCCCGCCGTAGGTGTAAGTCCTATCGGGTACTTTATTCACATCGTCTTCGTCGATTTCCGCGACGCAGCGCGCCATGGAACCATCGCCCAGATACCAGCGGATGGGGAAGCAGAAGAATCTGAAGCGCTTGCCGGAAACCTTATCCAGATCTCCGCCAAGGTTTTCAACGCCGACAATGCCGTGACCCAGCATTAGCTTATGGCAGGGTTCCCAGGTGCCCCAGCCGCTGACGGCTTCCAGATCACCGTACTTCTTATCATAAGCTGCTTGGCCATACATTTTGATGTAGGCAAACTTATCTAATTCGGCATAAGCTTTTTCACCGAACTGCTCGGCGTACTCTTCGTTGATTGTCTTGCCCGAATAACCGAGCAAGTTCATGCGGGTCATGCCGTTGTTGCCCATAGCGGTGTGGAGAGGATGGTCCAGTGCCTGCGAATCCATAGCAACGCACTTTACCTTGCGATCTACAAACCATCTGCCAGCTTCAACACCAGTACCGCAGGAATAATGATAATACTCTTTGGAATCGTCAAATTTGCGATGCTGTCCAGTATTAAGGCAGACGATCATGCCTTTCAGTTCAGCCGGCTTGATACCTACTTTTTTGCAGGCAGCTTCAAGATGCTTCGGCAGGATCAAGCCCCAGCGCTCGATCTCGATGGGAAGACAAACGGCATCGCCAGTGTAGGCATCAACAGGCATTTCATGGGTATATCGAGCTCTTTTACCATCGAATTCTCTTTCCATAACATGACGGGGAGCATCGCAATGCGTGCCGGTATGCATAGTGCACGTGATCTTCTGCGTCAGAACGCCGCCTTTGGCAATGGTGTGCGCATTATCGATTATCGGCTTGTCAAAATACGGCCAGCGGGGAATTTCCGCGCTGAAGGGATGCGTCAGGTCAATAAATACTTTTTTACCCACTATTAATTTCCTCCCTATTTAAATTTTGATTTGACTTTAATTTAATACCTTTGGGCCATAAAATGTCAAGCCAAATTTAAATAACTCCTGGTTTTATACGTTTGCCATCGAAGCTGATCTACTCTATAATAAGAACGTTATTAAGGTTACTAGGGGGGTTAACATGGCAGGGGCACCTAAAATTAGGATTACTAAATATTTCGGCAGCGCTTCGGTTCAGAAAATGGAATTGAATCTGGAAGATGCTAAAAGCCACCTGGGCTATTTCTGGACGCCGGACGGCGGCAGTAATGTCATCGTTTCGATAGAAGGGCAGGCTATTAAGTCATACGACGATCTGGAGACTGTGGCTGCTAAGGACAAATATAAAAATGCGGCCTTTGTTGATGTTGGTCTCTTCCTTTCCAACGATGGTCATAAGTCTATCTGGGATAAGTAACCATTTTTCTCTTCTGAATATCGTACTTTCACGCCTCTCAGGCGGTGTAGAGACGTCTTATTTTTGTCTCTGTAAAATCTTGTCCAGACTGCTGGTGTTATAATAATTTGATGGATATTCTCGCTAAACTGAATGCCGCTCAAAAAGAAGCTGTTGAAACTATCGAAGGCCCGGTATTGATTTTGGCCGGTCCCGGCTCTGGCAAGACACGCGTTATCACTCACAGGGTGGC